>JAIORE010000094.1 GCA_021108315.1 Candidatus Cloacimonadota bacterium | reverse complement strand
TAGATAGGTACGGCATTTAGAACTTATCCAGATACATCAAATTAATGACACACCCGTTTCTTCAGGAGTTTATTTCTATAAATTGAATACAGATTTAAATTCCACTGTGAAGCGTATGATTCTGATGAAATAGTTGTTTAAAACAAAACTACGATAAACTTTTTAATATCAAGAACTCATCCTGCTGTCCTTCTCTTAATTTCAAGAGAAGGAACATAAGAAAAGCAAAAAGAAAAAGAACTTCCCAAAGCTTCCCTATTGAGATCAAGAAGGGTTGGGGGAGTTTGAAAATGGCAATTATCCAAAAAAAAGAAAAGACAGGCTATATTATTGTATTGTAGAGGGTTTAATACTATTATTGCCGACAAGACTTATACACAAAAAGACAAAAGTTATGCACACTATTAATCTAAATTTTTTAGATCAGTAGTCTGAAAAATCCTCATTACCGGTCTGAATTTTTGAGACCGATAGTCTCACTTGATCGAGACTATCGGTCTCATTTTTTTAGACAGGAGAAGAGATTTTTGGATTGTAACGATCAATACTTTTTTGACCCGAAATTGAGGTTTTTATTTCTTATTTTTCACCAAAATCAATTCATCAATATCTTCATAAGTGAAATCTCTCATTCTGCTTTTAAATTCTTTACCGGCAGTAAAAACGATCTTACTTTTAGTTATATTTCTTGAGTTAAACTCTTCTTTGGTATCTGCACCTTCTGTTCTAATAGTAGTTTTGAACGAACCAAATTCCCCCAGAGTAACAGTTTTTCCCTCTTCTAATTCGGTTGGGATCATTTCCAAAAATGCCATTATAACAGCATAAACATCTGTCATACTAACCGTCGAGCTTTGGGCTATCTTCTTAGCTAATTTAAAAAGGGTGGTCTTTCCTACGCTTTTTACTACACCATAAAACTTCTTTGGTGCTGTTTGATCTCCGGGATTTCCTTTTTCAACAACTCTGAATTTGATACTCATAATTCCTCCAAATTTTTGATACCTCACAGATTAAGATAGGCAATTTTGGTCAAGTACTTATTATTCATTACTATTAACTATTTTTGTTTTTGATATGTTCCAAATGGTTATACTCTACGGAAATTGATTTTCCCTTTACTTTTTGATCTCAAATAAACTTCATTTATTTATATTTGAAAGAATATTGAAGAGAAATTTCTTTTGTATTTAGAATATCATTAACCCCTACCTTTCAGGCAGGGGAATAGTGTAACACGTTGTCTATTACGGCGTTCACGCCGTTCCAAATATTTTATTAAACGCCCTAAACGGTGTATTATTTTTGAGAAAAACCTTGTTCTCAAGTTTGTCTTGGGAATACTAAACATTGCGAAGACAAATTTCACAACGAGTTTTACAAAACTTTTTAATATCAAAAACTCATCCTGCTGTCCTTCTCTTAATTTCAAGAGAAGGAACATAAGAAAAGCAGGAAGAATAAAAGCAAAAGTCATCCCTCTCTTTAGATGAAGAGAGGGAACGAGGGAGAGTTTGATAAATTGAATTTGAAATAAGAAATGTTAAACTATAACAAATAAGTTGACTTCAAATTCCTTGAATTATTATTGAAATAGAGGTGCAAAATGAAAACAACAATATATCTAATCATTCTAATTATTAACATATCACTATTTTCCACAAGTATT
This sequence comes from Candidatus Cloacimonadota bacterium, assembly GCA_021108315.1. Taxonomy (GTDB): domain Bacteria; phylum Cloacimonadota; class Cloacimonadia; order Cloacimonadales; family TCS61; genus JAIORE01. Next base: position 57,219 of record JAIORE010000094.1, on the reverse strand, counting down.
TATGATGTTCAATACACTACAGATCCTGGTGATGGAACTTATCCATCTCCCTTAGAAGGAACTACCGTTTCAATCCACGGAATCGTCACCGGAATAGATTTTTCTAATGGAAGATTTTTTATGACTGACAATGAAGGAGGAGAATGGAATGGAATCTATGTATATTCCAATGATTACTCTCCAGTCATTGGTGATAGTATTTACTTTAATGCTGAGGTTTATGAATATAATGGTTGGACAGAACTTATAGATCTTGAATATTGTAATATTGTTTCTGGTCCCGATTATATACCTTCTCCCACAATAGCCACCACAAATCAAATTGATACGGAAGAAGCATTTGAGAGTGTATATGTTGAGGTAAATGATGTTACAATCACCAGCGGTTATGATCAATACGATAATTGGAAAGTTTCGGATGGCTCGGGAAGCTGCAATATCTATCACGAATTTTTTAATGATGAAGCTCTCTCAGATATTCTACCGGTAATTCCCGGTTATGTTTTTGAGAAGATAGAGGGAATTGTAAGTTATCGTTGGAATGAATTTAGGTTAAATCCTCGTTTTCTTTCCGATTTCTATTCACCACCAAGTGGTTCGATAATTTCTACAGAATCAATTATGGTTCTTGGTGAAACTTCATTTGTACTTCCAATTGATATTAGCTTTTTTGGGTCAGAGAAGAATGTTTCGGATTACTCTTTTGAACTTTCTTATGATTCGCAACTCGTTTCATTTGAAAATTATTCAGCCACAAACACATTATCTCAAAATGGAGAGATTACATTTGAACAACCATCAGGAGAAACAATATCTATTGATTTTACAGGAGATTTTGGCTTTATTGAAACTGAAACGTTGTTAAATCTTTCTTTTAATGTATTAAATGAAGGTTCATTCACTCCCGTATTTACAGGTTTCATACTGAATGATGCTCCTTTAACTTGGATTCAAACCAACGAAATCACCTTGTTCACAGAATTAGATGCAATCGGTGATACAATTACATATATCCTTAAACCTTTACAAAATATCCCTGTAATTGCTACTCCCGGAGAAGAATTTGTTATTGAATGTCTTGCTCCTGCAAACACGACAAACTGGAATATTGAACTACTTCACAATACTTTGAGTATTCCAATAGATATTACCTCCAATTATTTTGAAACAGAACGGGAATTATGGTTTATCACAGTCCTTGTTCCAACTATAGAACTATTTGAATTATATGATCTCAAGGTTACTGCGACTAATAATATTGAAGATATTACGACTAATTCAGTTTCAATTATTGAAGAATTTAAAGATGAGTATTATTTTGTTCATATCACTGACACACATTTGCCGACTCATTTTTTTTATTATGAAGAGGAAGCTTTGACTGATACTTCTGAGATTGTGGATTTGCGGGAAGTGATCAATGACATAAATCTGCTGAGACCGGAATTTGTTTTGCTTACAGGAGATCTTGTCAATGAAGGAGAACTTGAAGATTTTCAGAATAGACGTTATTTTACAAAAGCTCAGAGAATTTTATCAGAATTAGAAGTTCCATTTTTTCTGGTTGCAGGTAATCACGATTTGGGCGGATGGGATGATACACCACCTCCTGATGGTACTTCTCGTCGGAATTGGTGGAAATTTTTTGGCTGGAATTATCTTGAAAATCCTCCGGCTTCCTCACCATATTACACTCAGAATTACAGTTTTGATTACGGTTCGGTTCATTACACCGGCTTAGAAGCTTATGATAATTATGATGGATTTATGTATAACATTTATGGAGGAGAAAGTTTCACCAATAATCAAGTCAATTGGCTTTACAATGATGTTTCGGAAGCAACAAACAGCACATCAAAAGTTATTTTCTATCATTATGATTTTTCTGATCAAATAAATCTGACTTCTCTCGGAGTAGATATGGCTTTGTGGGGACATATTCATAGTAATCAGGGCAGTATTTATCAACCACCCTACAATTTAGCAACGGAGGCAGTGTGTGATGGGCAAAGAGCTTATCGAGTTATCAAAGTTGCTGATGGAATTTTAGAACCCAAAAATACTGTTGAAAGTGGCTGGTCCGGTTCAAATTTCTCAATTGAATATTTTCCAAGTAACAGTGGAATTGCAGATAGTGTGCAAGCAACCATCAATAATAATCATAGCCTAAATTTTCAAAATGGCTTGATAAAGTTCATTATGCCAGCTGGAAATCACGAATATCAAATTGAAAATGGAACACTTTTGCAGGTTGATAATTCCGGTGATAATCCTGTTTGTTATGTAAATACAAATATTGTAGCAAATAGTAACACAATCGTTTCTTGTAAAATTGCCGGTTCTTCATTAAATGAAAACGTTTTAAAGCCAAAATTCAAATTAGAAAATCATCCCAATCCGTTTAATCCGTCTACAACTATTTCTTTTAACTTAACCACGAAAAACACGAAAAGTACGAAAATTGAAATATATAATCTGAAAGGACAAAAGATAAAAGAATTACGAATTACGAATTACGAATTAGGAATTAATAGAGTTGTCTGGGATGGCACTAATGATTATAGCGAAAAGGTTGGAAGCGGAGTTTACCTTTATAAATTGATTGTTGATGGGAAAGTTGCTGCAACTGAGAAATGTCTTTTGTTGAAGTAAGGTTTGTAATAAATTATGTTATTTCCTATAAACTTCTCTTCGATGACCAATGACAAGAATCAAGATAATTAGAGCTTTTTCTTCTATTTCATAGATGATCCGATAATTACCTATCCTAATTCTCCTAGCAGGTCTATTTGTTAATTTTTTTGAATTATTTGGATAAGGAGATTCGGAAAGTCTTGATATAGATTCTATAATTTTCTGTTGCCAAGGAGATTCTATTCGTGCTAATGATTTTTAAGCTTTTCGTTTTATCCTAATTTCATATTTCATTTAATAGTTCCATTTTTAATCTCTTTAATGGCTTGTTCAAATGAGATACTTTCTTCTTTATCATTTTTTGCAATATCAAAAGCTCGAATATCATCAATTTCTTCAATTATTTCTAGAATCTTCTTCCATTCTAAAAAAGGTAATACAACCGATTTCTTTTTTTCATTTTTATCAATTATAAATTCTGGATGTAGTGCTAACATAATTTGACTCCTAATGTTTCTTTCCGACAACTTTATATCAAAAGCTATTCATATTTATTTGATTTCCAACTATTGTTTAAAACTAGATAAAAAATCTATTTGCCTCAATCCTTCAAACAAAACAATTGCCACACTATTTGCTAAATTTATTGAGCGGATTTTAGAAGTCATCGGTATTGTAATCGTATTTTGCCAATTTTTTTTCAGAATTTCTTCGGGAATCCCTCTTGATTCAGGTCCAAAAACAAAGAAATCACCTTGCTTGAATTTCCGCTTAGTATACACATTATCAGTCTTTGTAGTACAATAATAGAAATTACTATCTTCATATTTTTTTATAAGTTCGTCTAAAGAATCGTGATAAAATACCTGTAGCTTATCCCAATAATCCAAACCTGCTCTTTTCAGATATTTATCATTAATAAAAAATCTCATAGGCTTGATGATATGAAGTTCTGCATTTGATCCTACACACAATCTACCAATATTTCCAGTATTTGCCGGAATTTCCGGTTGATATAGTACAATCCGGAAAGTTATTTTCCCATCGTTTTTTTCCATCTTGATATCCAATATTTTATTTGATGTTTTATAGAATATTTTTTCAGTTTCTTCCAAGCATCTTTATCCGGTTTATTTATTTTAGTTTTAACCACATCTTCCAATACTAATTTATTTACTGGAAACATAAATTTGTTTTCTGCAATAATAGTTTGAAATTCTTCATTTAAAACGTAGTTTATAAAATTATTTACTAAAAAAAGTTTTTTTGTGTTTTTACTTATTGCGATACCATCAATATAGCGTAAATATCCTTCTTGAGGAATAAAGTAATTATAGTTAGTATCAGGTTGAGAATTCTCTAATTCTGTAAGAAAACCTAAAACGATAGGAGCTTCTTTCGCATAAAAACGATTGATGGAATCATCATAATTTTCTGTTAATTGATAAATATTTCGTTTCACACTTTTCCAGAAATGCCGATAACCATTAACTTCGAACAATCCTACAGACCATAGCAACAAACCTCTTCCAATACTCGAAGTTTCAGGATCGGGAAGTAGGATTTTCTTCTTTAGATCACCGTCTTGTAAACCTCCGAAAGTTTTGGGAATATTTCTAATAATATCAGCATCATAGAGAAAAGACAGGTAATTATAGCAAAAGGGAATGGTTCGCAATTCTTTATCAAAGAAAAATTTCTTATCAATCAATACCAATTTAATTGATTCGCTTTTCAGAAGAAGACTATCGGGAAAATCAAAATAATTTGTGTTACTAATTCCCACAAATATATCTATATTGGGGGAAATTTCATTTTTTTCCTTCTGTTCAATTAATAAATCACTTTTGTAGAAAATATTAAGCTTACAATTAAAAATATCCTGAAAACGTTCATCAGCTTTTTCCCAAATAGTTCTATCAACATAATTTTCATAGATGATGATATTTAGAGTATCCTGTGCTGATGGCGAATGCTGTTGTATTTCAGGTTTATTACACGCTATCAAAAATATTGGAATAAGAAAAAACAGTTTTTTCAACCATTTCGAAGATTCAAAGGTTTTCCTTTTCTTCATTTTTCCGTTTCTCCTTTTCTCCCTTTCTTCCCATCAACGCATATCACCAAAAAGTAAAGCTGCAACTATAAAATCGGTAATCAAGATCATAATGGATGAATAGATAACAGTTTGAGTAGTTACTTTTCCTACTCCTTCTGCCCCACCTTCCGCTTTTTTACCAGTAAAGCACGCAATTGAAGTAATGATCAATCCAAAAAGAATAGCTTTGACTAAACCACCCCAGAGATCTGAAGGAAGAAAAAAATCTTTCATTCGATAGAAGAAACTGTGTGCATTAACATTGTATTTTCCTACGGAGATAACAAAAGCTGATAAAATACCAATAATGTTTGAATAAACTACAATCAAAGGAAACATAATGAAACCGGCAACAATTCTGGGAAGATAGATAAAATTGACCGGATCAATCGCCATTGTTTTGAGAGCGTCAAGTTGTTCACTCACTTTCATTGTCCCAATTTCAGCAGCAATAGATGCCCCGACTTTTCCTGCGAGTACAAGTCCGGTAAGCACTGGAGCCAGCTCAATCATAGTAGATTTTGCTACCAAAACACCGATTAAACTTTTAGGGATATATCCACTGGTTTGATAAGAAGCCTGAACAGAAGTTACCATTCCGGTAAAAGCAGAGGTCACACTGATTAGTAAAAGTGAATCAAATCCAATTCGTTTCATTTGCTGTAGTGTTTCCATAGTTCTTTTTTTTAAATAACTGATTTGACTAAACACTTGAATATTGAAAAGAATAAACTCGCCTAAAATGGAAAATCTTTTATACATTATATTCCTATCTAGAAAATTGAAGAGAATTAGCAACAAACATAACAAACAAGACTAACAAAAAATAGCTCAAAATTTCACGCAAAGCCCGTAGAGAATAAGAAACACAAAGAACGTAGAGTCAAATATTTAATTATTTATTTGTGTAATTTTAAGGATTTATCTATACTCTGACGTTTTTTTTCTTTTCCTCTTCATTATTCATCATTCGTTATTCATTATTTAGTATTCTTTCATCTCTTTAAACTGGGTAAATTCCGGTTTGAAAAATAGATCAATTTTCCCGATTGCTCCGTGCCTGTTCTTTCCGATGATAACTTCAGCAGAATTTGGAGTTTCGGAATTCTCATTATAGACGACATCTCGATAGATGAACATCACGATATCCGCATCTTGTTCAATAGCACCGGATTCTCTAAGATCACTCAACATTGGTCTTTTATCAGGACGACTCTCCAAACCACGATTTAGCTGTGATAAAGCGATAATCGGTAAGCCAAGTTCCTTAGCCAAAATTTTGAGATTACGCGAAATTTCAGCAATCTCCTGCTGCCTATTTTCCTTCCTGCCTTTAGAGGACATCAGTTGCAAATAATCTATAATTATCAGATCAAGACCATCCAATTCCGCTTTCAAACGCCTTGATTTTGCACGAATATCAAGAATTGTATTTGAGCCGTTGTCATCAATAAAAATATGCTTTTCGGAAAGAACATCTGCAACGCCGGAAATTCTAATAATTTTCTTTTCGTCCATCCCATAACCTTTGAGAATATTATCCATACTTACTTCCGAAGCAGAGCTTAGCATCCTCATTACCAATTCTTCATTTTCCATTTCCATTGTGAATATTCCAACTTTTTTATCATGATGAACTGCTGCATTAAATCCAAAATTCAGTGCTAAGGCTGTTTTTCCCATCGCTGGTCGAGCTGCCAAAACAATCAATTGACCGGGACGAAAGCCTCCTAATTTCCTATCTAAACTAGAAAAACCGGAAGGTACACCGATAAATCCCTTTTTGGAAGATGATATTTCTTCAATATGCTTTATAGTTGTAGGAAGAATATTTTTGATGCCAACAAATGTTTTTTGATGAGGACGCTCTGCAATACTGAATATTTCTTGTTCAGCAGAATCTACGATATCATCAACCGGAGCATCTGCTGTATAACATTTCTCAATGATTCTGTTTGAAGCATTTATCAATTGCCTTAGCAAGGCTTTATCTAGAACAATCCGAGTATGATAATCAATATTCGCACTACTTAGAACAACTTCAGACAAGTCGTTAATAAAATCCTGACCACCCACATCTTCGAGTTGTTTATTTTGTTTTAAACGATCGGCAATTGTAATAATATCTGTTTCTGTATTTTCTTCAAACAATTCTACTAACGCTCTGAAGATCAATCTATGAGCTTTTCGATAAAAGAAATTCTCTTCCAGCTTTTCCACTGCTTTTGCGATGGAATAGCTGTCTAACATCATAGCAGATAACACAGCAGCTTCTGCATTCAGGTCATATGGTAATTTTCTATCCACGATTTATTTTCCTTTTTTGCCACCCAGTACAGTCATTCTTCCTTACCGGACAGGTGGATTTTCACGGACTAAAAAAAAGAAATTTTGCCGCGAATGCACGAATTAAGATAAAAATATTTAACAAACTAAGGATTTCCTCGCATCCCCATGCGTGGAAATCTTGTTGAATAAGTTCGGAATAGTAGTCTTATTCCTTATTACTTGGGGAAAGCTAATAACAGGTATATTTTATAATTAGTTACAAACTAAAAAAGCATTCAATAGAATGCAAGTATTTTCTGCTGCGATAGCAGCTTCGTTCAACAATGAACAAGATGAACAAAAAAATTAACCACAGAGAACTATAATAAATTATAAATGCTTCCCGCTCTTAGCGTCTTTGCGGTAAATATTTTTCTTTTCTTTATCTTTTAGTCTGTGTTTGTCTGTGTCTAATCTTTCTTTTTTATAGGTTTATCAAGTTTCTTTTGTTAACCCTTTATAATCATCTCTTACTTTTTGAAGATCAACCCAAGCAGGTTTTTTCCAATGCGGATTTCTTAATAATGCCGAGGGATGATAGGTTATGTAAGTTTTTATTCCTTGAAAATACAAAGGTTTCTGTCTGTAATTCTTTAAAGTTTGATCTATATGAAATAATGAAATTGCAGCTACTCGACCAAGTAATAAAATCAATTTAGGGCTTATAATTTCTATTTGTTCCAAAAGATATGGTAAACATGCTTCAACTTCATCATTGTGAGGATTTCTGTTTCCCGGAGGACGACATTTGATAATATTCGAGATATAAACTTCATCTCTTTCAATGTTTATAGCTTTGAGCATTTTTGTGAGCAGTTGACCAGCTTTCCCTACAAAAACATTTCCGGTTTTATCCTCATCTGCTCCGGGACCTTCACCAATTAACATCATATCAGCATTCGGGTTCCCATTTCCATAAACAAAATGATTCCGACTTGTACTAAGTTTACATTTACTACAATTAGAATATTTTTCTTTTAAATTCTTAATATTATTGGGTGTAATTCTACTTATCTTTGAATTGTTTTTTTGGTTAGGTTCTATTTCTTTAAGTAAATTATTTTTAAAATAAATATCTTGAATTCCCGAAAGTTTCAGTAATTCAAGATATTGTTTGAAAGCTTGAATATTCATTTATTCAAGGACATTTTTTTCTTCTTCTTCTACTTCCATGGCACTAAGATAATCAGGAACAATATTTTCTGCAACGTGACCTAAAGAGGCTTCAGTAAGTTTTCCTTTGATATCTTTTTTGGCAATAGATGGTAAATTACTCAATCTTTCTACTTCAAGATGAGCTAATAACAAAAAAAGATATGTCATATTATTATCTTCTAAAAATTGTTCCACTTTTTTATTTAGCATGTATTCTCCTCATAAAATGTACTATAGATTTTTTCGTAACGAGAAACCTTGTTCTCTTCAACGCGGATAATATTTTCGACTTCCGCTATTGCTTTATTCAAATTATCATTGATTACTAAATATTGAAAATTTCTAATCTCTTTTATTTCTGCTTTGGCATTTTTCAATCTTGCAGATATTATCTCCGGTGAATCTGTTCCCCTATCAACCAAGCGTTGTTTCAGGATTTTTTCATTGGGTGGAAGAATAAATACTGTAATAGAATTAATCCCGCTTCCAATTATCTTCATTGCTCCTTGAACATCAATATCTAACAAAATATGATTCCCATTTATAATTCTGTCTTGAATAAAACTTTTTGAAGTTCCATACCAATTGCCATGCACATAAGCATATTCAATGAAATCACCTTCATCTGCTCTTTTTTTGAATTCGTCTTCTGATACAAAGAAATAATCTCTACCGTTAACTTCTGTTCCCCGTGCTTTTCGAGTAGTATATGAGATGGAATATTCAATCTTTTCATTTGCAGAATGGATTATCTTTCCGATTGTTGATTTTCCACCACCAGAAGGAGCAATTAGTATTATTAAAAAATTTTTTTTTTTATATTTTACCACAAAACCTAATCTTCAATCAACTTCTGGTATTCTTTTGCAGAAATTAGCTTATCTAATTCGGAAGAATCTTTTAGCTTAATTTTAATTATCCAACCTTCTTCAAAAGCAGAATTATTAATAGTTTCTGGAGTATCTTCCAGTGTCTCATTAATTTCAACAATTTCCCCACTAACAGCGAGAATCATATCTTCCACAGCTTTTACAGCTTCAATAGTTCCAAAGCTATCACCAGCATCAAATTCATCGCCAATTTCCGGTAATTCTACAAAAACAATATCACCGAGTTCATGCTGAGCATAATCTGTAATTCCTATTGTAGCCACATCTCCATCAACTTTTATCCATTCATGAGATTCAGTATAGAGTATATTTTCTTTTACCATAATTTCCTCCAAAATTTATTGAAAGTTAAGCACTTTTGGGATGTTTTTGTGTCAAGTTTTTCATAGTTAAAATTCGAATCCTTGCTTTTCAATTAGTCCTACACAAATATCTACAATTTCATAGTCATATCGTGTTCCACTGTGATCCCTTATCTCTTTAATAGCTTTTGAAATCCCCAAATTTGCTCGATAAGGACGATGAGAAGCCATTGATTCTACCACATCAGCAACAGTTATTATCTTTGCTTCCAATAAGATTTCATCACCTTTAATACCGTTTGGATATCCTGACCCGTCTATAGCTTCATGATGCTGAATTACAATTTTTGCTATTTCCCAAGGAAATTCAATATCCTTTAAAATATCATATCCGGCTTCGGGATGAATCTTTACTAAATTAAACTCTAATTCAGATAATTTCCCTGGTTTAGTAAGAATTTCAGCAGGAATATTCATTTTCCCAATATCATGCAATAAGCCTGCTATTCGAAGTCCGGTAAGTCTGTTTTCATCAAAACCCATCTCTTTTGCAATTGCACAAGCTAATTTTGCAACACGTCTTTGATGACCGGCTGTGTAAGGATCACGCATTTCAACTGCACCGACTAATCCATTTACTGTCTCTTCCAATAATCTTTTTAGTTTCTCATTTGATTCTTCAAGTTTCTGCTCGATTTTCTTTCTTTCCGTAATATCTACAGCAACTCCCAAAAGACAATTCGGATCATTTTTGTGTGCCAAAGAAACCCTTGATACCTGAAAGTGTAATCTTTTAGTAATAGTTAGGGTAAAGTCTTCTTCAATCATAAGATTATCTGAATTTTCACTAAAAAAAATCTTATCACTTTGGAGAAATTTTTCTGCTTCCTCTTGTTTTAATAAACCAATCTTAGCGAAGTGCATATCTGTTTTACCTATCATGTTCTTAGGTGTTGTTCCATAAAGTTTTGCTGTTGCTTGATTTACCATCAGATATCGTCCGTCTCTGTCTTTCACATAAATATGATTAGGATTAATATCAATTACGGTTTTAAGAAATCGTTCGCTTTCTTGAAGAGCTTTTTCCATCTTATGTTTATAAAATGCCATCTCAATTGTTGCATGCAATTCTCTTTCTTCAAAAGGTTTGAGAATATAACCAAATGGCTCGGTTATTTTTGCTTTATTAAGGGTTGCTTGATCTGCATAAGCAGTTAAGTAAACCACAGGAACACCATGATCAGAATGAATTATCTTGGAAGCTTCCACTCCGGTCATAGTTCCTTCTAAATTAATATCCATCAAAACCAAAGAAGGATTTTCTCTTTTCACTAAATCAATTGCTTGGGGTCCTGATGCTACAATATCAATAACTTCATATCCAAATTTCGTTAGAGTTCTCTTTATATCTTCTGCAATAATTCTTTCATCTTCTACGATTAAAAGACGTCTAGGTGCCATTAAACCTCCAAAAAATAAACTATCAAACTACTTGGTAGAAGTTAGAAAATATCTGAACTATGATTTAAAAGATTAATTGATTTTTTATGATTTCAAAAAACAACAAAAAACAAAAACTATCAACTAATCACTCTTTATTCATTCCAACAACTACTAACCAACAACTATCAGCTATCAACTATTAATTTCTAACTATTAACTATACATTTTCTGTAAATTCAAACGAAAATTCAGTACCGTTTTTCGTGTCAATCAAAACTTTGGCATCCAATTGAAGTGATAGTGTATTCACCAATTGTAAACCAAGTGTTTCCGATTCCTGATAATTGATCTCTCCCGGAATTCCAACCCCATCATCACTAATAACCATTTTTATGCGACTTTCTTTTTTGGTTATATTGATAATTATTATTCCTCCTTTATCATCTGGGAAAGCATATTTTAAAGAATTAGAAATCAATTCATTTATTATCAATCCACACGGAATTGCACTGTTTATATTTATAAAAATATCTTCTATTTCTATTCTCAGTTTTATTTTGGAAGCATTAATGCCAAAAGTTACAAATAGATGTCGAGTTAGATTACGCACGTATGCATAAAATTCAATATTTGCCAAATCTTTTGATTGATATAGCTTTTCATGAATCAATGACATAGATTTTACCCTGTTTTGGCTTTCTTTAAATAGTTCACGATCCTTATCATTGATTAAATAGCCTGATTGTAGATTCAATAAGCTGGAAATTACTTGCATATTATTTTTTACTCTATGATGAATCTCTTTGAGTAAAACCTCTTTTTCTTTTAGTGATGTTTTAATTCTTTCTTCGGATTCTTTTCTTGCGGTAATATCACTAACGATTACTCCCAGATTTTCAGTTACTTTAAATGCTCTTAAAGCAAAATATCTCATCCCGATACCTTTTAGTAAAAAATTATAATCCCCATAGAATGGATGATTTTTTAATAATACTCCGTAACATCTTTTTAAAATTTGATGGTTTTTAAAAGCTGGCAAAATTTCAAGAATATTTTTCCCCATAAGTTCTTTTATCGTTCTTTTTGTATTCAGCATCTTTAAACTGATTTTATTCATCTCAAGCAATGTTCCTTTTTTATTCCAAATTGTCATAGAATCTGTGGCAGAATTCATAAAAGCTCTGATAATTTCCTCACTTTCTCGAAGTTTATTTTCCGCTTTCTTTCGTTCGATAGCAATAGCGATTTGATCAGAAACAAATTCGAGTATACGGAGATCATTTTCATTATACAGAGAATCGCTTTCATAACTTTGCACGGTCATCGCTCCAATAACATTTCCATTTTGATTTATCAGTGGAACACCCAACCAAAGCTTACTTTTCCACTCGAAATCAGGAATATGTTTTTCTTTAATCAAAATATTTCTTTTTTCTTTTGTGAGTAATAATGACTTTTGATTTTTTATCACATACTCAGTAAGTCCATTTTCCATTTCTTGAGGTGTCGGAGTTTCTTTTTTGAATTTATCTATGTGATAAGGTACTGTGATTAATCCTGTTTCCGCTTCATAAAGTGCAATAAAGAAATTAGTTACATCAAGGATTGCAGCTAACCTTTTATGAATGATTTTAAAAAGGTCATTCAGATCATAAGTAGTATTTACAGCATTTGCGATATTAAAGAGAACCGATTGAATAATATCATTCTTCTTTCTTTCGGCCATATCACGAACAATTGATAAATAGACCAATCCATCTCGATCTGCAAATGCTGCGATAGTTCTTTCAATAGGAATACAATTACCATTTTTATGAATAATTTCACTTTCATAATGTACGTTTTCTTTATTATGAAGATCCTTGTATTTCTCTTCAACAGATTTATCTGATTCAAACCACAATTCATTTATAAAACTACCAATGAGTTCAGATTTTTCTTTTCCAGTAAGCTTGCAAGCCTGAATATTTACATCAACAATTTCACCTTTTTCGTTTTCCAGAAATATAGCATCATTAGCTTGTTGAATTAGTGTTTGATAGCGAATTTCTCGTTCATGTAACTTTGCTTCAGCATCTTTTCTAATAGAAATATCTTCCGTAAGAATTACAATTTTTTCAACTTGACCTTTTGTATCTTTTATAGCATAAAAATGGTGAGAAATCCATTCTGTTTTTCGACCGGGAATTTTTCTTAATTTTAGTTCAGGAATATAATATTTTCCCCCGTTGAAATAAATATCTTTTACAAACTCAGTATTTTTTCCTAAATAATTATCTCGAACATTAAATTTTAGGGCAGTTCTTTTTTTTTTATCTAGTTTATATTTTTCATCACTGATATTCCAAATTCTACGCCAAGAATTATTACCAACCAATAATGTACCAAATTTATCACGAACAGAAATTCCCACAGGTGAATTTTCCACGATTGCTCTATTAAATTCCTCACTATCTCGAAGAGCTTGTTCAGCCATTTTCATACTACTAATATCAATAAAGTTGATTACTTGACATAGTCGCTCATTAAGCTTTGTAGTTATAGAATTTAATAAAATAGAAATTTTTTCATTTTTAACATTGGTTAGTTCTGTTTCTAAGTTAAAATAATTGTTGGAGTTTGCGTTATCATCATTAAAAATTTGTTCAAAATGAAACGTCTGCTGAAAATTTGTATCAATAACGTCATTATAATGCTTTTTTAAAGTATGCAAAGCTGCTTCATTTACATTTAATATCTTTTTTGTTTTAAGATCGGCTACAATGATTCCAACTGAGATTGAATCAAAAACTGCTTGAATAAAATGTTGTTTATCAATCAATATTTTGTTCATAGATTTTATATTCATTGTATAAAGATCTCGTTCTTTGATAATTTCAGTTATTTTATTTATTGTTTTTTTAAAATTTATATAACCAATAACAACAATAAACAAGATAAATATGAATCTTATTAGATTCAAGCGATAAAGTGTTCTGACTTTTAAGATTTTTAAGTGGTTCTTCATCTCATTTGCATTTCTATTGATCAAATTAATTCGCTCATAACATTCATCAATTGCTTTATATGCTTGATTCAATAGTTGCTTAATTTCTTCAATATCTTCTAAAGTATAATTTTTTGATAAATCTATTACATTGAGTATTTCAGCAGTGATCTTAAAAATATTTTCCATAGTTGGTATCTCTTTGATAATTTGGCATTTCCCCTTTAATTTCGTTTCTGGACAATAATATGGTAACTCATCCCACTCTGAAACTTTATCGGAAGAACCTTTGAAATATTTTAATTGTCCGCCTTTTTCCAAAACCTGAAGATTTATTCTAAGATTATTTAGAAAATGAGAAATGTCTTCCTTTGTTTTTTCAAGTTCTTCGATATCATCAATTAGTTGCAAACGATAAAGTTCTTTTTCCAGATAAATAAACCTATCTCCAATTGATTTGCTTATCAATCTGTGAGCATCTTGATTATTTATTCTTTTAGAATAGCTTTTTTCAATTTTCTTATTATTCATCTCTGTGAGTAATATTACAATCACAGTGATAAAGAATGTGATAACGAGATAGAATAGTTTTCGTTTTAAATTATCTTTAATAATCATAATAATTTCATTTTAGCTTTTTGTAACTCTTTATGTTTATACATATTTGTATCAGCTTCACTAATTATCTCTTTGATAGTTTTTGGTTCTTCTGAAGACCAGTAAGCACATCCCACCGAAAAACTAACTGTAAATTGAATTGTTTCGTTTGTTTCATTCCAAATAGACATTTTATCAATTAATCTATCCCTTATAACATCAGCATCTTTTCCAGTTTCGGGTAGCATAATCAGAAATTCATCTCCTCCATATCGTACTATTACATCTGTTTCACGGGCTTCTGCGACCAAAAAATCACTAACAGATTTTATCACCACATCACCAACCTGATGTCCATACTTATCATTAATCTTTTTTAAACCATTAATATCAATCATCAAAAAAGCAATAGTACGATTATATCTTCGGGCTTGCTTTATCTCTCTCTCAAGTGCTTGTTTTAAGAAATGACGATTATAAACACCAGTAAGAGAATCATGAACGGCTAGTTTCTTTAATTTATCTTGTAAACTTATCCGCTTTAATGCTTCATAAGTATGCCCTAATAAAAGATCAATAACTTGTCCATCCTCTTCATTAAAAGCTTCACAGTTTGCAGAAGCAACCTGAAAAACGCCAAGGTCCCCAATAGGAGAACTCATCAAAGATTTTAATTTTACATCGGAAACTGAAATATTCTTTTCTTTCTCAATATCATCAATAATAATAGTTTTACGAATTTCAACCGTTTCTTTCATCAGATTTTCACAAATATCAAATTCAGTACTATCCTTTACGAGAGAAGCATCTGTTTTTGCTTTTACAACCAATTTGTTCCCTTCAATAATATCAAGAGTGCAGATACAAAAATCTAAAATATCTTCAGCAGCTTGAATCGTTATTGTATAAACATCTTTCTCATTTTTACAGGAAGCTAATTTATGAGCAACATCATGTAAAAAGAGAATCTTTCGTTTTGAATCTTTCAATTTTTTTTCAATTTTAAAACGATAAAATGCCATTCCCATAATTGTCTGCAATTCTCTTTCTTCAAACGGCTTGAGAATATATCCGAAATGCTCTGTTATTTTTGCATTTTTCATTGTTTTAACATCTGCATTCGCTGTAAGATAAACTAATGGTATATCATAATCTTTCTTTATGATATCCGCCGCTTCCACACCATTCATATCACCTTTCAGATTTATATCCATCAAAATAAGATCGGGAATTTGTTCTTCCAATTGTTTAAAAGCTGCTTGAGCTGAAGGTACAATTCCACTAATTTCATAGCCAAATTTAATAATTGTTCTTTTAACATCTTCAGCAACAATCAATTCATCTTCAACAATCAGTATTTTCTTTTTTATCATATCTTCTCCCTATTTTCAAACCGATTCCGAAACTTCAACCACTGCTATTCTCTTAACTAACCTATCGGAGCATAGCTAAACAAAGACGGAAATCTTTCATAATGATGACACACTATCAATACATAGCAACAACTATTTATTTAATAAGTAAATTTAAAAGTAAAATTAGTACCTGTAGAGCGATCTATCTCCATAATTGCTTCTAATTGCAATACCAATATCTTTACGAGATAAAGACCTAATGATTTTTCACCTTCAAAATTAACATTTTCTGGTAATCCGATACCGTTATCTTCAACAATTAATAAAAATTCTGAGGATGACTTTTTCACCATTCTAACCTGTATTACACCTTTTTTGCCATCAGGAAAAGCATACTTCAAGGAATTAGAGATCAATTCGTTGATTATTAATCCGCAAGGTATTGCAGTATTGATATTTACAAACACTTCTTCAATATCAATAATCAATGAAATATCACTAGCATTTACTTTGTATGAAAAAATGAGTTGCCGAGTTAAGTCTTTTACATAATTTCTAAAATCAATATTAGCGAAATCTTTTGATTTATATAATTTTTCATGAACTAATGCCATAGATTTTACACGATTCTGGCTTTCTTTGAACATAGCTTTGGTTGAATTGTCTTTGAGCAAGCCAGATTGTAAATTCAGCATGCTGGAAATCACTTGCATATTATTTTTTACTCTATGATGAATCTCTTGCAATAATACTTCTTTTTCATGCAATGCAATTTCTCTCTGTTTTTCTATTTTCTTTCTTTCGCTAATATCCCTAACAATTGCCAAAATATATAGCTCATTTTTCAAAAAAAGACTATTCAAACTAACTTCCGCATCAAAAAGCTTATCTTTATAAGTTTTATGTATCCATTCAAAAAACTGAGGTTTTCCCTTTAAGGCATTCCCTATCTTCTCCAGAGCAAATTCAGTGGAACTTCTACCATTTGGTTGATTTTCAGGTGAAAATTCATAAGGTTGATGACCGATGATATCCTCTCGCTCGCATTCAAAAATTGATAATGTCTGCTTATTACAATCAATGAACATATCATTACTCATCAGAAAAATAGAATCACTGGCAGATTCAAATAGAAGTCTGTATTTTGCCTCGCTCTCTTTCAGCTCTTTTTCTACTGTTTTCCTTTCAATCGCTAAAGCAACATGATCTGACACAAATTCTAAAATCCGTTGGTCTTCACTCGTATATAGATTTTCGTCATCATAACTTTGCACAGCTACTACACCGATTATCTTTTCTTTCACTTTTAATGGAACACCAAGCCAAACCACTGTTGGTGATCCGATGCACTCAATATCCTCATTTTTAATCAATTCCGAAGATTTAGATTTTTTATATAGAAGTGATTCACCATTTTTTATAACATACGATGTTAAAGAGTTGCCTGCCGGAAAGCCTTCAATATCATCTTCATCTCTCTCATCAACTTGATAGGCAAAATTAATCCAATCACGGACTTCATCATATAAGGCAATAAAGAAATTCTTCGTATTGATGATTTTGCTCAATTTTTCCTGAATAACCATATAAAATTCAGAAAGGTCTGAAGTGGTTGTAACAGCTTCTGAAATATCAAGTAAAGTAGTCTGCACAAGTTGAGCTCTTTTTTCTTTCCGAATATCTCTGAAAACAAAAACAACTCCAATCACCTTCTTATTCTGATCAAATATTGGAGCAGCACTATCTGCAATGGCAATTTCTTTCTTATATTTATTGATCAATATTGTATCATCTGCCAATTGAATAACTTTCTTTGAATTCATCACAATTTTTATCGGATCTTGAATTAATTTTCTACTTTTTTCATTAATAATGTTAAAAATACTAAATAGCTTTTTCTCAAATGCTTCTTTTTGAGTCCAACCTGTAATTTTTTCTGCCATATCGTTTAATAATATGATATTTCCCTCTACATCTGTTGTAATAACAGCATCACCAATACTTCGTAAAGTGACAGCGAGTTGTTCTTTTTCTTTTGCCAAAGCCTCTTCTGCATTTTTTCTTTCAGTTATGTCAATAGCTGTTCCCAGAATTACGATTTTATTATCTAACTCAATCCTGACACTATTGATTCTAATCCATTTAACTTCATTGCTTTTTGATATTCCCTTAAATTCGTAGTTATCTAATACATCTTCACCTTTTAAACGAGAAGAACCTCTCTTTTTTACTAATTCACGAAAATCAGGATGAATCAAATCAAAAAAATACATATTTCTCATTTCTTCTTCGGAATATCCGGATATTCTTTCCATTTCAGGATTTGCATATATAAATTTTCCGCTCTCATCAAATGTATAAACACCACTTTTCAGATTTTCTGTTAAAATTTTAAATGATTGGTTACTTTTTATTAATTTTGCCTGAACTTCATTACGAAGAAATACGATACCCAAACTTCTGGCAAATGTTTGCAAAATTGATATTTCTGCTTTATCCCAAATTCTTTCCTGATGACAATCATCAAAACCTATGAATCCCCAAAATTGATCTTTGATAAAAATTGGAACTACTAATATCGAAATAACATTAAGAGGATTTAGCAAATCGAATTCCTCTTTGGGAAAATCTTTTATCAATCCTATAATATTTTGATTGTTGCTCAAAGCATTGAACCAACGTATAAAGCCATCTTTATACGGAAAGTATTCTGGTTTTTGGTTAACGGCATTAAGTTCATCACTCGAACAAAATCTATAAACCTGTTTCATATTAGGGACTTCATCTTTATTTTCATAAAAATTCCGATATACATAAATTCTATCTACAACTGTTGATTCCAAAATACATTTAAGAGCTTCACTAATATTTTGTTTTAAGTTCTCACTTTTCAAAAGAAATCTATTTGCTTCTGCCATTGCTTCTAAAAGTTCATCTTTTTTTGAAAGTTTTTCGATGTTATTTTTCCGATCCAAGATCATTTTATTAGCAGAATTTGCCAATTCTGAAAATTCAGAAAAAGACATTGTATTGGGAGCTATTTCTTTTTGTTTTGATAAAGAAGAATTCAAAAACTTTAAAAAAACATCTGTATTTTTTTTTAGTTTATTTGAAACTACTCGAATAAATTGCATAGAAATAATATAGACCAATAAAATTATTAAAAAAATGAATAAAATAGTTTCCTTTCTACTTTTTGATAGAATCGTTTTAAAATGTGTTATCTCGCTATCTATCTCATCAATAAAAGCACCATATCCAATTACCCATTTCCAATCTTCAATAGTCGTAACATAAATAAGCTTCTCTTTTGATTTTCCTTTAGAAGAGTTCTTAGTATCAAAATGCTGATAAAATCCACCACCTTTTTTCTGAGCAATTTTAATCATATTTAAGATTTCTTTTTCGACTTTTTTATCAAGAAGTAAATTTCTATTTTTTTTAACAAGTTCCTGATGATGATGTGATAAACATTTTCCGTCAAAATCATAAATAAAGATAAATCTCCCTGTAGAATGTAATAATTCGTTTGCTTTATTTAATATTTCATCTTGGAGAGCTTTTTCATAATAATCAATGAATTTCCCCGTTCCAATATACCAATTAAAATAATCAAACTTTTTTATGTAAGATATTTTCGGATAGACCACTACATCATCAGAATCAGGTTTTGTCCAATGAGTCTGAATAAATCCTTCGTTTTCTTGATTTATTAAAGCGATTTCATTTTTTATTAAATAATTATTTTCTTCGTCCTGTAACTGTAAAATATTTTTTCCTTCCATTTTAGTATTAGTAGGAAATAAAATCTCTTTCCCATTCAGATCTGTGATAAAATAATATCCCTCACCATTATCGAATCGAATATTTCGAAGAGCATCTTTTATCATTTTTTTTATAACATTTGGAGATTTATTACTGTTTTGTTGATAGATATTTTCAGCAATATTACACGCTTGTTTTACTCTTTCTTTTATTTCGTCTTTTAATCTCTTTTTAGAATCTTCTTTTTTGAAATTGATATATTCTTTATAATTATGAACTTCCCCACTTATATTTTCTTTTCTCAATTTTATATATTCATTTGTGATATTCTCAATATTTATCTTTGAAGAAGTTAAATGTTGCCAAATCCCCAAAGCCCCTGTTATTGCTAAAGTCAACATCAAAGTGATTGTCATATATCGGTAAAAAATAAAACTTAAACTTCTCTTTTTATCTTTCATCTGTCTTCCATTTGTAATTCGTATTTTAAAAAAAATAACACTAATTCAAAAAATATAACTTCTGTCTTTACGGGCAAGACTTTTTAATAAAAACTTTTGAATAATTTAAAATTAATTTTGGCTATCAAATTAATTTGAAATCAGTATTGAAATTTTAGAGCATTAAATCTTAATTTTTTTACTTTTATTTACTTGACGTGAGATATGATGTTTTCAATTTACCGTTTCATAAATACTAATTTTGGAGAAGATATGAACTACACACCTCAACCAGTAGTAAATAAACGAATAAATAGCCTTGTCGCCTTATCAGTTTTTCTGGGAAGTTTGCTTGTATATTATTTAACTGTGGCAAGATCACTCTCTTTTTGGGATGCCGGAGAATACATTACTTGTAGTAGTATTTTGGGAGTTCCACATCCTCCCGGAAACCCCTTCTATATTATTCTTGGTAGATTTTTTGCAGCTCTTGGTGGGACTATTCCCCACGCTTTTCTTATAAATTTTGTTTCTGGAATTCTCTCTGCATTTGCCGTAATGTTCACCTATCTTTTCACTGTAAAGTTTATGACAATGTGGATATCTGAAAAAGATGCTTTTTATATCTATCTCGGTGGATTTATTGCTGCATTTTATACTGCTTTTTCTTTTACATTTTGGAATAATGCAATCGAAGCTGAAGTTTATAGTGGTTTAGCTTTTACTTTGAATCTTATCGTTTGGCTCACGATGCTTTGGGTTGAAAAATCACGTAATTTCTCACATCAAAATCTATTATTATTGGTAATCTATATTTTCTTTTTAGGATTTGGAATTCATCAGACATCTTTACAGATTGCCCCGGCAGTGTTATTTATTGCAGTATATCCTTTTATTTCAAAGTATTATCGAGAATCTAAAACTAATTTTTGGATTAAGTTCAGTGCTTATCTTGGTGGTCTCATCATCCTCTATTTAATCGGATTAGTTATGGGAAAAGCAATTCATGTGCCTGATCTCCCTAAGTACCTATTTGGTATTGGAATAATTTCTTTATTGATCTATCATTTGAAAGAGAAAGTATCGCATCGAACTTGGTATATAGCATTTTTCCTCATATTTATCGCTGTCAGTACACACTTTTTTTTATTGGTTCGCTCGGAATTTCGACCTTTCATCAATGAAGGTCATCCTTCTACTCTGGAAATGTTCAAAGATTATATTTTGCGTACTCAATATGGTCCTACCAGTATGTTTGAGCGTCGAGCCACATTTTTTTATCAGATGAAAGATCAATTTTTAACATATTCCAGTTGGCAATTCTTTCATGTTTCTACTATTGCATCTTGGTTCAAAGCACCTGAAAACATTATTCGTCTTTTAACAAATTTATTTGTTTTGTTGTTAGGACTTCAAGGAATATTTTATCAGTATAAAAAGAACAAACACTCTTTTGCATATTTCTTTGCATTCTTTTTCATGGCTTCTATTGCAATGGTTTTCATCATAAATTTATCAGACGCAGAAGTTCGTGAACGTGATTATTTTTTTGTTACTGCTTATAATTTTTGGACTTTTTGGTTAGCTGTGGGATCTATTTCAGTTATCATAGCTCTTCGTAAAATCAAAAAAGCAACTATTTATTTTATGATTCCATTATCTTTACTATTCCCAGCTTTGAATCTAACTTCTCAATATTTTATTCATGATCGTTCCCAAGAACTTATCGCACTTGATTATGGACAGAATATGTTGAACAGTTTGGAAGAAAACGCTATCCTTTTTACTAATGGGGATAATGATACTTTCCCTCTCTGGTACGCTCAAGCTGTTTTTGATCCGAATGCTAAAGCATTTACTCCCCTTCCTGATCATGCCAGACCAAAGGATGAAACTATTTATATTGATTCCATAAGTTCACAAAAAATAAAACCAACTGATAGAACTATAAAAATGATTAATAAAGCAATGGAATTCAAAAACAGAGAACTTTTCGGAATTCGGAAAGATGTTACTATTGCCAATTTAAGTCTCCTCAATACGCCATGGTATATTAAACAATTGAGAGATCTGGAAGGTATAGAATTTAATCGTTCTGAAAGAGATATTGAAGAGTGCCAAACAAATCCACGTTCAAAATTGTATCCCCGGCGATTAGATAAAAACAAAATTATAAAAATCAAAGGTGCAACAGAAAAGGATGATTTCACTATCAAACTGAAAAAAGATAGAGTACTTTATGTTAAGGATCTCGCTGTTATTCAATTGATTAGAGACAATTATGGAAAACGTCCCATCTATTTCGCGGTAACAGTATCTGATGTTGTTGGTTTTGATGATCATCTAATGAACGAAGGTATGGTAGATCGTCTTGTTGCTACAAAAGGCGGAATGCAAATAAATATGGAACGACTCACTGAGAATATTAACGAAATTTATTCATATAGAGGTGTTTTTGATGATAAAATATATAAAGACCCCAATATGTTGCGTTTATTGAACAATTATGGGGCTGCTTATCTTCGGGCTGCTACATATTATCAAATGCAAAATAATGATGCTGGAGCCATAAGTTCTTTAGAAAAAGGTGTAAAATTTATCAGCAAAGAAAATAGAAGTGTGTTTTATAGACAATTATCAAACCTTTACCTTAGTTCAGGATTCAAACTCGTTGCCAAAGACAGTATTGATGCTGGTTTTTCCCAAGTAGAGAAAGCAATTGATATGAATAAAAGGGATAGATTACTGCCTTCTGATGTTTATAAAGTTGCTTTGTATTCTAAGGAATATGAACGAGGAATATCTTTATTGAATAAATTAAACAAATATCAAGATAATCCTGCTATAGATGAATTGATTGGTGATTTGAGACTTGAGATAAAATTAAATTCTGTGGAAGATTCCCAGTAAATTTCTGATTCGAAAACAAAACAAAGAAAAATTTAGCAACGAACAAAACTAACAAGACGAACAAAAAGAGTTTTACCGCAGAGAACACGGAGAGCACAGAGATTAATATTAAATCTTCAATTAGTAGAGAACCGATGAACTATAGACCACAAGCAATAATAAATAAACGGATTAATAATCTTATCGCTCTAATGGTTTTTCTGGGAAGCTTGCTTGTATATTATTTAACTGTGGCAAAATCACTCTCTTTTTGGGATGCTGGAGAATACATTACTTGTAGTAGTATTTTTGGAGTTCCACATCCTCCCGGAAATCCGTTCTATATTATTCTTGGTAGATTTTTCGCTATTTTGGGCGGGACATTGTCACATGCTTTTCTGATAAATTTCTTATCCGGTATTCTCTCATCTTTTGCCATGATGTTCACCTATCTTTTCACTGTGAAATTCATGACTATGTGGATTTCTGAAAAAGATGTTTTTTATGCTTATCTCGGTGGATTTATTGCTGCCTTTTATACTGCTTTTTCTTTTACATTTTGGAATAATGCAATCGAAGCTGAAGTATATAGTGGCTTAGCTTTTACTTTGAATCTTATCGTTTGGCTCACGATGCTTTGGGTTGAAAAATCACGTAATTTCTCACATCAAAATCTATTATTATTGGTAATCTATATTTTCTTTTTAGGATTTGGAATTCATCAAACATCTTTGCAAATCGCTCCAGCTGTGCTTTTTATTGCTGTATATCCTTATATCTCAAAATATTATAGAGAATCTAAAACTAATTTTTGGATCAAATTTGGTACTTATTTCGGTGGATTAATCATCCTCTACTTGATCGGGCAAATTATGGGAAAAGCAATTTATCTTCCTGACCTTCCTAAATATCTATTTAGTATTGGCATAATTTCTTTATTGGTCTATCATTTGAAAAACAAAGTATCGTATCGAACTTGGTATATTGCATTTTTCCTCATATTTATTGCCGTGAGTACTCATTTTTTCTTGTTGGTCCGCTCAGAATTTCGTCCTTTCATTAATGAAGGTCATCCATCTACTTTACAAATGTTCAAAGATTATGTTTTGCGTACTCAATACGGTCCTACCAGTATGTTTGATCGTCGGGCAACGTTTTTTTATCAGATGTGGAATCAATTTCTAACTTATTCGAGTTGGCAATTCTTTCATGTTTCTACAATTGCATCTTGGTTCAAAGCTCCTGAAAATATCATTCGCCTTTTGGCAAATTTGTTCATCTTATTATTAGGACTTCAGGGAATATTTTATCATTATAAAAAGAATAAACATTCCTTCGCTTATTTCTTTGCTTTCTTCTTTATGGCATCAATTGCGATGGTTTTTATCATGAATCTATCTGATACGGAAGTTCGAGAACGTGACTATTTTTATGTTACAGCTTACAATTTTTGGACATTCTGGTTAGCAGTAGGTTCTATTTCAATTATTATGTCACTGCGTAAAATTAAAGAGTCTTCAATCTATCTGATGATTCCATTAACATTGCTATTTCCAGCTTTGAATCTTGTTTCTCAATATTTTATTCATGATCGTTCTCATGATCTTATCGCCTTGGATTATGGACAAAATATGCTAAACAGCCTGGAAGAAAATGCAATCATTTTTACTAATGGGGACAACGACACTTTCCCGCTTTGGTATGCTCAAGCGGTGTTCGATCCGAATATCAAAGAAAATATTTACCCTGCCAATGATGTATATCCTACTCAACGAACTAAAGAACTAATGCATAAAGTTAAAATCAAACGTAAAAACCTCTTGGGAATCAGAAAAGAAGTAACTGTTATTCCAAAAAGCTTGCTAAATGCTACATGGTATATAAAACAATTAAAGGATTTAGAAGGAATTGAATTCAATATTGAAGATAATATGATTGATAACTCTCTGAACGATAAAAATTCACCCTTATATCCTAAGCTTTTGAAAAATGATACAAAAATCAATCTTCATGGTGAACCGGAATCTCAAATTATTTACGCAGTAATTCCTAAAAATACTTACCTTACAACAAGCGACCTCGCAATATTACAAATAATCAAAGATAATTATGGCAAACGTCCTATATATTTCGCTGTAACCGGTGGAATGATTCCCGGTTTGAAAGATAATATGATGTTTGAAGGAATGGTGGAAAGATTAGTTCCTACAAATTCACCATCTCAAATTAATATAGAACGAACTTTGCAAAACGTAAATTCTTTATATTCGTACCGAAGTATTTTCAATCAAAAAGTTTATAAAACTAAAACAATGAAGCGACTAATCCATAATTACGGTAATTCATACTTAAAAATTTCTCGATATTATCAAAAAGAAAAAAACTTCGGTAAAGCAATCAAAAATATGGAAGAGATGCTGAAATTTGTGGAAAATAAAAAAACTTTTCATCCATATTTGAGTAGATTATATATCCAAGCGGCTTTTTACCTTTTTCAGTATGATTTTATTGATGAAGGATTTATTCACTTGGAAAATGCTGTATTTTATCAAAAAGAGGATGAAGAATTGCTTTCTATTATCTATCAGGCAGCAATTTATACAAGAAAATTGGAAAAAAGCATTTCTCTACTGAACAAGATGAGATCAAACCTTAATGAGCATAAAATTAATATGGTTATTAATGATATTAGAAATTATACAGAGTAGGATTTAGCAACGAACAAAACAAATAAAACAAATTAAAAGAATCAACCACAGAGCACACGAAGAGAGCACAGAGACCAATATTAAATATTAAATGTTAAATCGGAGCAGAAATGAAAACTGATATAATAATAAAGGGAGCAAGTGAACATAACTTAAAAAATGTAGATGTCACTATCCCAAGAAATAAACTTATCGTAATTACCGGTGTATCCGGTTCTGGGAAATCATCTTTAGCCTTTGATACACTTTATGCAGAAGGACAGAGAAGATACGTAGAGTCCTTATCAAGCTATGCCAGACAATTCTTGGGTCAGATGGAAAAACCGAAAATTGATTACATAGAAGGTTTATCTCCGGCAATTTCAATTGAGCAAAAATCCGCAAGTAAAAATCCTCGTTCAACCGTGGGAACCGTTACCGAGATTTATGACTATCTGAGGATTTTGTTTGCACGAGTGGGAACTCAACACTGCTATAAATGCGGTGATCTGGTTGGTTCTCAAACAATTGATCAAATGGTTGAACATATTATGCAGCATCCTGCTGGAACACGATTACAAATTCTTTCTCCGATTGTGCAAAACCGCAAAGGTGAACACAAAGAAGAGCTTGAAGAAGCAAGAAAAGAAGGGTTTGTCCGTGTGAATATCAATGGAATTATGCGCAACCTTTCCGAAGAAATAATTTTAGATAAAAAAAGTAAACATACCATAGAAATTATCGTTGATAGGATAGTTCTCAAAGATGATATTCAATCCAGATTGGCAGAATCATTAGAGACAGCTTTGCGGATTTCCGGAGGTTTGATCAAGATTGATTTAGTGGATACAGAAGAAAGTGAAATTTTATCCGAATCAAATTCTTGTGCTCGTTGTGGTATCAGTTTTCCCGATCTTACGCCACAGCATTTCTCTTTTAATAGCCCAATTGGGATGTGTGAAAAATGCAATGGACTTGGTACTACAATGGAATTTGATCCGGACTTGATTATACCGGATAAATCGCTTTCAATTATGAAAGGAGCAGTAGTTCATTGGGGAGTTCTAAACAAGAAAAAATCAAGTTGGCGACTTAAAATGCTGAGAGCTATCGCAAAAAAATATAATTTCTCTCTGAAAGATCCTTGGAAAGATTATTCTGATGCTGTAAAAGAACTTATTTTATATGGCAGTAAAGGTCGTAGAATAAAATTTGAATGGGAATCAACTCACGGTTCGGGACAATTTATGAGCAAATTTGAAGGATTGATCCCTACTCTCAAACGTCGAATGAGCGAGACTTCATCGGAATATATGCGTAGATATTATATGCAATTTATCGGAAATAAAGAATGCCCCGTTTGTCATGGGAAAAAACTTAAAAAAGAAAGTTCTGCCGTTAAAGTAGGCGGAAAAACTATTTCTGAAATTTCAGTTCTGTCTATTACAGAATCTAAAGAGTTTTTTGATAATATCGTTCTTGATGGTAATAAAAAAATTATAGCTCATGAAATTCTGAAAGAGATTATAAATCGTCTCTCATTTTTGATGAACGTAGGTCTTCATTATCTATCTTTGAATCGAAAAGCACCGACCCTTTCCGGTGGTGAATCTCAAAGAATTCGTCTCGCCAGCCAGATCGGTAGTAGTCTCGTGGGTGTGATGTACATCCTTGATGAACCCAGTATCGGACTTCATCAAAAGGATAATATGCGTTTGATAAATATGCTGAAACACCTTCGTGATTTGGGAAATACCGTAATTGTAGTAGAGCACGACGAAGAGATGATTTGCTCTGCTGATCAGATCATAGATTTTGGACCAAGAGCTGGAATTTTCGGTGGAGAGATCGTTTTTCAAGGTAGTTTTAAACAAATCTTAAAATCCAAGAAATCCCTCACCGGACTGTATTTGTCAAAAAAACTAAATATTGAAATTCCAACTCAAAGAAATAAACACGATAAACGAAAAATCGAGATAAAAGGAGCTTCTCAAAATAATCTGAAAGATATAAAAGTTTCTCTTCCAGTAGGCTTATTTACTTGTGTGACAGGAGTTTCCGGTTCAGGAAAAAGTTCATTAATCAATCAGATATTATATCCTGCGATGGCAAATAAATTGAATCGTGCTTCTCATACAGAAGGAAAATACAAGAAAATAACCGGTTATGAACATTTTGATAAAATAATCAATATTAATCAGCAACCTATCGGGAGAACTCCTCGTTCCAATCCGGCAACTTATATCAAACTATTTGATCCTATCAGGAATTTGTTTGCTCAACTTCCACCAGCCAAGATCAAAGGATACAAACCCGGCAGATTTTCTTTCAATGTAAAAGGTGGTCGCTGTGAAGCTTGTGGTGGAGCCGGAGTAAAACAGATCGAAATGCACTTTTTACCGGACATCTTTGTCACTTGTGAAGAGTGCCAGGGAAAACGTTACAATAAAGAGACCTTGCATATTAAATTCAAAGAGAATAGTATTTCTGATGTTTTGAATATGGATATTCAGGAAGCAAAAAAGTTGTTTATAAATTTCCCAAAAATATCACGGCAACTGCAAACTCTTCTCGATGTAGGTTTGGATTATATCAAACTTGGTCAAGCATCTACAACTCTTTCCGGTGGGGAAGCTCAGAGAATCAAACTCGCTCGTGAACTCAGCAAAGTGAGTACCGGCAAAACTCTTTACATTCTGGATGAACCGACTACAGGATTGCATTTTGATGATATTAATAAACTATTGAATGTTTTACAACGTTTGGTAACTTTGGGAAATACTGTAGTTGTAATCGAACATAATCTTGATGTGATCAAATGTGCTGATTATATCATTGATTTAGGACCTGATGGTGGTAATAAAGGCGGTTATGTGGTTGCCACCGGCACACCGGAAAAAGTTGCAAAAAATAAAGAATCTTGTACTGGAGAATTTTTGGAGAAGGTTTTAAAAAACACGTAGCGCATAAAACCATTCGGAAGGTCAGAAAACAAGCAAGATGTTCTAAAACCTTCCGAAGGTGAACGATTCACTATTTCATCATTATCATTTTACGAATTTGGGTTGTTGAAGCAGATTTCAATCTATAGAAAAATACTCCTGAACTTACATTTTTCCCAAAATTATCTTTACCTAACCATTCAATGCTATTGTTTCCCGCTTCAAATATCGGATAGCTTTTCACAATTTGCCCTTTCATATTATAGATCATCAGTTGAGCGGTTTCATCTTTTTTGACGGAAAAATTGACTGTAGTTTTAGGATTAAATGGGTTAGGGTAAGCAGCTTGTAATAATGTTTCATTCGGTAAATCCGGTGATTGATTATTATCTTTCAAAGTAATGGAGATAGGACCGAAAAATTCCGTATTTCCACTTAAGTCCACGCTTTCTAACCAATAAAAATAGGTTTGATCAAATTCTACAGATTCATCAGTATAAGAATAATCACTACCAGTAGGAGTATTTTCAGCTTCCAGAATAGATGTGTTGAGCTTGAAAGAGATATTAAAATCAATTTCATCACTTCGATAGACATTATATCCGTATAGATTTGTTTCCGATTGAGTTGTCCAACTTATTTGAGCAAAATTTGCTTCTGTTTGAATAGCTGTGAAAGAAGAAAGCACTATAGGAAGTGGAGGATCGTCATTTCGGGAAGTATAAGATAAATATGCCGGTATTGGTTCAAAAGGAGGAATCGGTGAATTCGGTTCTTCACCAGTAGTAAAATATCCCAAAGCACCAGAATCCCAACATATTGCTTCTCCCATTGCTTCAATGGGGACATCATTCATATCATAAGGACATACAAAATATGGATTCAGAAAGGCATCCCAGAGATCATCCCCTGGTTGTTTTTCCCAATGATACACAGCATCATAAGTTCGGATTAGAATTTCTAAACCATATACAGAAATATCTCCTCCGGTGGCACCATAAAAATTCCCATCCAAAGGATTTAGAAATTGGGGAATTGTTAGTGTTGCTACTTGCGTCATAGTATTTATTGAACTTGTTGATTGAGGATATGAAGCACGAAAAACAAGATCTGATTCTACAGGACCAGCGGCTGGATACATACTCTTCGTTACGAGAAAAATATCTTTGGTTAACGGGTCAACCATCAAAGTTTCAGAGTCATAATTATTAGGAGCAGGATATTGAACAGTAATTGTTTCGATTCCAGTTATTGTGTCATCCCCAGGTCCCAATACATCAGGTTCAATAAAGCGATATACATATTTGTCTGTATAAACACCGGCATTGTCACCAATATCACCAAGATAAATGTACTGTTCGAGAGGATTAGGTCCCGGACCTATTGCAATATCTTCGAGATCACGAATTGTTATTCCATCAAGAGTATATACTCCCAAGTGATTTCCAAAACTATCCATTGCATAGATTTCATTTGCTCCTGAGTCATTGTGAATCCATAAAATACTTGGATTTTTTCGGCTGGCAGCTAAACCGGATGCTTCATTTATCGGATCATGACCGATTAAACCAACTCCGGCTCTTGGATTAAAATCCTGTGCAATTACTAAACTAATACACAGTAGACAAAAAACTAAAAAACATAATAAATGTTTTTTCATAATACGCCTCCATTTTTTTTATTTGGTCTACTATCAGACCTTTTTTGTATTATCTTTAGAAAATCAGAGAAATAATGTGAGGAAAAACTACGGATATTGTTTCATCTTTTTCTTCTTTATTCACTATTAGGAACTACAAAACAATAATTTGGATTTTCCGACATCAGTCTAACAATTTCTTCTGCGTTAACAAAATTAGATATTACTGCATTCTTTTAACTCGTTTTACTAAAAGAAGTTAACACCTAATTTCAAAATAAATCGCACAAATTAGGTATAAAAAATATTATCTGTTTACAAATAAATGTTTTGAATATTTTTTTGACAAGTAATAAATATATTAACATTTCCCTCTTCATTTTCATTTTTCAAACTCTCCTCCAGTGAAATAGAAAAAGATTTCATGGGTAAACTCTTTCCCTCTCTTTATCTAAAGTGAGGGATGAGTTTTATTATTCTATCCGAGTCAAAAAATATAACGAATCGAAAGAATCCTAAAATCTCTTCTCCTATCTAAAAAAATGAAACCTATAGTCTCAATTGAATGAGACTATAGGAGCGCAAAATTAAGACCGGAGAAGCGCATTTTTTAGACTATCGGTCTCAAAAATTCAGACCGGTAATGAGAAAAATTTAGATTATTAGTCTAAAATATTTAGATCAGTAGTGTGCATAACTTCAACCTAATTGTGTATAAGTTTTATTGGCAGTATTAGTGGTTAACGTCATATAGTATATTAAAATAGCAGGTTTCTATAGATTTTGTGGATTTCGTACAATAATTTGGGTTTTAAAATCTCAAATCGGGTTTTTAGAATCAAAAAAAAGACCTCGAAGAAAATTCTTCAAGGTCTTTAACTATTTACTAATTTAGGGAATAATCACACAAAGAATATCACCTTTGATAACTGCGTCACCGACTCGATAATTGATCTTCTCAAGCATACCGCTAATAGGAGCTTCGAGATTATTCAACATTTTCATCGCTTCGAGAACAACTATTGTCTCTCCGGCTTTCACTTCATCACCAATAGATCTATCAAATTCCATAATCATTCCGGGAATAGGAGCTATCAAATTACCACTATTATCTAATTCATTAACTTTCTTTTCCTTTTTACTAATTCCGGAATAGGTCGGCATATTCGGGTCAGTAACTTCTACCATAAATTTTTCACCATCTACGTAAACTTCAAATTCTTTTAGGTTCTTTGGTTTTCCTGTTGAAGATGCTTTTGCAGATAACTCTCCTGAGAGAATCTTTTGAACAAGTTCCTGTTCTTTATTCACCTCTTCTATTGTCTTTGCTTGCACATCTTTCGGAGCTTCTTCATGACCATATTTCCATTTGAGAAAACGCTTTCCAGTAACAGGATAGAGAGCTATGAGAAGTTCATCATCAATATCTTTTGCCAGATCTTTGACCGACTCTTTTACATCATCAAACTCCGGTTCCAAAATATTACCCGGACGATCTGTGATAGGCGTTTCACCTCTGGGATAGCCAGATAAGGCTTTCTTGGAAACTTCTACATCAATAGGCTTTGTAGTTTTTCCATATAAACCGAAACAAAGATCTTTCACCTGCTCAGTAATCTTGGAATATTCACCCTCTTCTTTATCAAAAAGCACGTTATTTACAGTTTGGATTCCCACGATTTGACTGGTAGGAGTCACCAAAGGAACTTGTCCTAGATCTTTTCTCACTTTTGGCAATGTTTCAAAGACATCATCAAGCTTATCTAAGGCATCCATTTGTCTAAGCTGGTTCACCAGATTGGAAAGCATTCCGCCGGGTGTTTGATGTAAGATTACGTTTGTATCAATTACTGCGAATTTTGTTTGATTTGCATAATGCATATATTTAGGAATAGTTTTTTCCATCTTTTTACCAATTTCAGCAAGTTTGTTCACATTAAATCCCGTATCTCGATTTGTTCCTAAAAGAGAAATTACAATCGGTTCAATTGCCGGATGGGAAGTTCTATAAGCATAGGGAGCCATACATGTATCAACGATATCCACTCCAGCTTCAATCGCCTTAAAAATAGCCAAATCTCCCATTCCTGACGTGAAATGAGTGTGCAGATGAATTGGCATATTAGATTGCTCTTTCATTGCCCGAATAAGATTGTAAACATCATAAGGAGAAATCAGACCAGCCATATCTTTGATGCAGATCGAATTTACTCCAATCCCTTCCAGATCTTTTGCCTTTTTCAGATAATAATCCAGATTATAAACATCTCCGCCCATTCTCGGTTCAGTTAATGAATAGCAGATTGTTCCCTGCAAATGTTTACCATTTTTCAAGATAACTTTACCAGCAATTTCAAAATTCCTGAAATCGTTCAAAGCATCAAAAACCCTAAATATATCTACACCATTATCGCAAGCTCTTTGTACGAAGTTCTCAACCACATCATCAGCATAATTTCGATAACCAACCAGATTCTGTCCACGTAATAACATAGAAAAAGGTGTTTTTTTAATATATTTTTTCAGAGTTCTAAGTCTTTCCCAAGGGTCTTCATTAAGAAAGCGGTGCATCACATCAAAAGTAGCTCCACCCCACACTTCAAGTGAATAGAATCCAATTTCATCCATCATTTCAGCGATTGGTAGCATATCTTCGGTTCGACCTCGTGTAGCAAATAAAGATTGATGTCCATCGCGTAGACTTACATCTTGTATCTTTATCGGATTTGCCGCAGCCGAACGGTTTATATCATAATTCATCTTTGTCATTTTCACAATACCGTGATTGTCAAATTGCATTATTCCTCCAATTTATTAAGTTCATATATTGATGTTGGACTCGACTTCAAACGAAGTTGGAGTTGAGAACAACACGCTTATCTCTCAACACTAATTTCTTCTTCGAGTTAATTCGTGCTAATTTGTGGTTTCATCTTCTCTTTTCCTGAATCAGCTTCTCCCAGCTCCGAACACATTGCCTCTTCGCTGTGTCATAACCCTATTTCGCATAATAGTTTCTCTTCCAAATTTCGACCAATGATTTCGTTTTTGTTTCTTTGGACTAATATTATCATTTTGTTTTAACATCATTATCACGCCAGCAATTGCAGCTTTTATTTTTTTTTCTACTGTCATATTATTTGTCCTATTGGGGAATATTCCCGTGTTTTTTCGGTGGTAATGATTCGCTCTTTGTTGCGAGTATCTCCAGAGCATCTATCAATCGCATTCTGGTTTCAGATGGTTGAATGATGGCATCTACATAACCGCGTTCAGCAGCAATATAGGGTGTATTGAAGGCATCTTCGTATTCTTTTATCAATTCCTCAGTCATAGCAAGTGGGTCTTTTGCATTTTTTATCTTTTTTCGATAACTGGCGACAATATTAACAGCTCCCTTAGCTCCCATAACAGCAATTTCAGCTGAAGGCCAAGCAAACATCATATCTGCTCCAAGATGCTTAGAGCACATGGCAATATAAGATCCGCCATAGTTCTTGCGAGTAACTACCGTAAGCTTAGGAACTGTCGCTTCTGAGTAACTCCATAATATCTTAGCTCCGTGACGAATAATACCACCCCACTCTTGATTCAAACCGGGTAAATATCCGGGAACATCCACAAAAGTAATCAAGGGTATATTAAAAGCATCACAAGTTCTCACAAAGCGACTGATTTTATCAGAAGCATCAATATCAAGACAGCCAGCCAAAACCGTAGGTTGATTCCCAATAATACCTACTGATCTGCCGTTCAATCTGGCAAAACCTACAATAGCATTTTCAGCAAAATATTCATGAACTTCGAAGAATTCACCGTTATCAACCACTTCCTTGATCACTTCTTTCATATCATAGGGAAACATTGCATCATCTGGAATTATTGTATTTAATTTCGGGCATATCCTCTGTGGATCATCACCTATATTGAAATAGGGAGCATCTTCAAGATTGTTATTTGGTAAAAAACTAAGAAGTTCCTTAACATGTTCAATTGCATCTTCATCACTTTCACAAGCAAAATGAGAGTTACCACTTTTTGAATTATGAACCATTGCACCACCCAGCTCCTCAAAAGTAGTTTCTTCTCCGGTTACTGTTTTGATCACATAAGGGCTGGTTATAAACATATGGCTTGTTTTTTTTACCATCAGCACAAAATCAGTCATTGCGGGTGAATAAACCGCACCTCCGGCACAAGGACCAACTATTGTGGAAATCTGTGGAATCACACCGGAAGAGCGAGTATTTCTAAAAAATATTTCACCATATCCTTTCAAGGCATCAATTCCTTCTTCTACCCGTGCTCCTCCGGAATCATTGAAACCAACTATTGGAACACCTGCTTTTAGAGCAAGATCCATGACTTTACATATTTTGGAAGCTTGCATCTCTCCGAGTGAACCACCTCGTGAAGTAAAATCCTGAGAGTATGCAAAAATAGGTCGCCCATTGATCAATCCATGACCTGTTACCACACCATCAGCATTTATTTCGACATTACTCATATCAAAATTAGTTGAACGGTGCTTTACAAATAAATTTATTTCGCGAAATGTTCCTTCATCAAAAAGAAGTTTAATTCGTTCTCGGGCAGTTAATTTTCCTTTTTTATGTTGCTTTTCAATTCGGGCATCTCCACCCATTTGCTTAGCTTTTTTTTGCTTTTCTTTTAACAAGTTGATTTTCTCGGTTACTTTCATTGTAACTCCTAAGGGATATTTATTTTTTGAATTAAAAATGTTTCACTGCTCAATTTGTAAAGCAAAACTTTGAAATATTTACTTAATATCTTATCGAAAATGTGTGAATTTTATTAACCAATGCCTTTAGGCGTGGGCGTGGGCTTGAGATCAACCGAAACCCACCCGCTCCAAATCAGCTAAAGCTGATTTGGAGCGGGGAACTTGGAGAAAGTAATTTACCCACGACTAAAGTCGGGGGTTATTGAGAATTATGAAAAAATTTAGTAAATTGGTATTTTCGTTCAGATACTACTTAATGTGAAGCAAACTATTTTTTTGCTTTTTTATTAATTGAAATTGTATAAAATTGGTTTATTCACAATAAACTATAAGGATCTATATCAATTTTAATTTTAATCTGCTTATTCATTTTGATATTATCTCTAATGTAATTTACTGATTGATTGATAATTTTTACAGTTCTGGCTTTTATTATTATATGGTGACGATATTCATTATTAATTTTTGATAGAGGTGATTTTGTTGGTCCTAGAATTCTCAAATCATCGTAAGAAAAAAAACTTTTTAGCATTTGAAAATGTTTGCTATTCTCACTAATTTGCTTCTCTAAAAATTCTTCATTTTTATGCGATAATATAAATCTAGCCAAGCGAAAATAAGGTGGATAGTGCATTATTTTTCTAAATTTCAATTCTTTCTCAATAAATGCATGATAATTCTGCTGCAAAGCAAACTTAATCGCATAATGTTCAGGATTATATGTTTGAATTATTACTTCACCAGACTTTTTCCCTCGCCCTGCTCTACCTGCAACCTGAGTTAATAATTGGAAAGTTCTTTCAGATGATCTAAAATCAGGAAAATTTAGAATTGTATCAGCAGAAACTACACCTACTAACGTAACATTCTCAAAGTCCAAACCTTTTGCTATCATCTGAGTACCTAACAAAATATCTATGTGACCGTTTCTCATTTTTTTGAACATTGTTCTATAGCTATCTTTTCGAGTCGTTGTATCAGAATCCATTCTCATAATTCTTGCAGTTTGAAATAAGACCTGCAACTGCTTTTCCACTTGCTGTGTTCCTGCTGAACCAAATTTGAAAATATATCCATTACAATCAGGACACTTTCTTGGAATAGCGATGCTTTGTCCGCAATAATGGCACTTTAGATTATTATCATAACTATGAAATTTGTAGCTAATCTCACAATTTGGACAGGTAAAGAGATGTCCACAATTGACACACTGAACAAAAGATGAATGACCTCTTCTATTCTGAAATAGAATAATTTGTTCTTTTTTCTTTAGCCTATCTTCAATTTTTTCTGCTAATCTATCAGATATTACTTTGTGAAAATCACTTAAATTTTTTAAATCAAATATTTCAATTTTTGGTAAAGTAGCTTTGTATGGTCTATGTTTTAATTCTAATAAACTATTCTTCTTAATTTCTGAATTATAAAAACTTTCTAAGGATGGAGTTGCACTTCCCAAAATGATCACACATTGATTAATTTTTGCTCGTACGATTGCTACATCTCGGGCATTGTAACGCGGATTGTTTTCTTGCTTATATGTTGTTTCGTGCTCTTCGTCAATGATGATTAATCCAATATTTTTTAACGGAGCAAAAACTGCACTTCTTACTCCTATTACAATTGAACATTTGTCAAAATATATTTTTCTCCACTGCTCCCATTTCTCTCTTTCATTGAGATTGCTATGTAATATTGCTATATCATCAGGAAAAAGAGTATAAAACTTAGCGAGAAGCTGAGGTGTTAGAGATATTTCAGGAACTAATAGTAATGCTTTCTTTTTCAATGAAAGACACTTTTTTATTGCTTCTATATAAATTTCGGTTTTACCGCTTCCGGTTATTCCGTGCAACAAAACACTGTTGAATTTATTAATATCAAGTTTTATGTTTAGTTCGTTAATTACTTTTTTTTGTTCTCCGGTAAATTGTATTTTTGGTAAAATTATTTTTTCATTTGGAAATATTTTATTGCTTACAGTTACTTCTTTAGGCTTTATTTCAATTAATCCTTTGATTTTTAATGCCTTCACTATAGAATAGGATATCTCTTTTGCAATTTTAGATAGTGGAAACTCTTTCCCAATAGATTTAATCTTGTTATAGGCTTCGGATTGTCTACTCGTCAGAATAGGGATTTCATCTTTTTTAATTAATGAAACAAAATTTATTGTCTTCTTTTTTATTTTTGTATCAAAACTTCTTTTAATCTCAATGTAGCCATCGTTCTCTAATGATTCCAACCAATATTGAAATTTATTAATTGCTGCTATACTTTTAAATCTATCAATTTTTATCCAATCATTTCCTTTGAATAAACCTAATATCTTATTTTCTTCACTACTCTTTTTCTTATCAAAATTTCTAATCTTTCTAACTTCTTGTTGTATATTTACATCAATTGCTGATGGGAGCATTGCAAAAAGCAAAATACCTTTAGGAACAAAATAATAGTTAGCCATCCAATTTGCAAGTTCGAATTGTTCTCTGGATACTATAGGTTCGCTATCAATGACTTCTTCTATTCCTTTGTAAATAATTTTTTTTGAAATAATATCAGTTTGCTCAATTACAATTCCAGTTCTAAACTTATGATTAAAACTGATAAGGACTCTGCAACCTAACATAATATTGATATTTGAAGAATAGGTATAGTCTTGTTCTAAATTAAGAGGTAAAGCAATTTTATAATAGTTCATTTAAGAAAAAAAGCCCTCAATATAGAGGGCTGATTAATTATAATTTCATTATTTCATAAACGTTCTTCTGAACCGGAATTCAGTTGTCTCTTCAACGTTAATATGCCATCCTAAAATAATTTCCTTTGTCTTCTCCAAAAATTTAGTAGTAAAATAACTACCCTTGGGATTAAATGAATAATCAACTGCAACTATTTTACCACTTTTATCTATAAGAATATCCCAAAATATTGTGCCATACATATCGCGCATCATACTCTCAATAAGATATAACTTTTTTATCTGTGGAGCAAAAACAGAAATTTGCTGTTCAATTCTTGCTATTTCAGTTTTCAATTCCGGTGCTTTACTTAAATCAATATTCTTTAAATTTCTCATACCTACACCAAGATATGATTTTGCTATTTTATCAAATTGAGCTTTATTTGTAAGTTTTGTTGATGAATAGCTGGTAGCTTCACCTGCTAAATCACCGACGTTTACATTCTCAAATCCTGCATTATTCAATCCAACCCCAACATCTGAAACACCACTAAGATCAGTAAAATCTCCAAGGTCTCCAGCATTAGCAAGCAAATCTCCGGTTCCTGAATTATTTGGATTATAACCGATAGCATCAGCAATATTGAAGCCATCACTATCTCCACCTTCAACAAATTGTGTGCCAAGCGATGTAGTTTCCATCAAATCACCAGATAAATCTCCAACTTCTGTTCCACCAGAAAATGATCCCATGCCTCCAATCATTCTCTCTAAATCAGAACTAAATTTAGCTTGTGCTTCTTCTGCTGCTGCTGCTGCTGCATCTTCAGAACCTTGTTTTGAAAATCCACCAATATTTACACTTTCAGCAATTTCTTCTTGAACTTCTTCTTCAAAATCCACTTCCAATTGTGTTGCTTGTTTCTCTATACTTTGTAGTCTATCACGAAAATCAATTTTTGCAGGTGGTATATAAGTTTTTTCAAAAACGAACAGTCCAATTATTGTAAAAAGCATTCCAAGTATCAAGAAAATTCTTGTGAACTTTTGTTCTCCACTAAGTGGCGTTTTTCTATGGAATTTTTGATAGCTTGCTCTATCTTCTTTTGTCAATTTAACAACATAAGGCTCCTTGAAGCTATATGCTATTCTCCAGTCTTGACTGATAATAATTTCACCTTTTGTTTTTTTATCAAGTTTTAGAGCATTATTAAGCAAATAGTGTTTTTTATTAAGTTCTTCTTTAGTTAATGTCTTTCCACCTCTATCTACTTTTACCTCCATATTCTTTAATAAATGAATAAAGAAATTATCACCCTTCTTTGTAACAAAAGTATGTCTCTTTGGAAAAGAAATGTTGAATATTTGCCAAAAAATATGCTTATCACTTCCGATGGAAAATTTAGATTTGAAATCTCGATTATATTTAGCAATATCTATATTCTTATTTTTGAAGAACAACTCTAAGTTTAATATTTTTTCAGCCATAAAATCCTCAATTATACTCCTTAAAATTTAGAGAGTTTTTTCTATTGTAGAGAAATAAATATCTGCAAATTTAGCACGTGTACTAAATTCAATAAAATCTATAACATACTTACATTTCAATTTTTTATCTGCTTGAATCAATAAAACCGGTTTTTGATCGTTACCCTTGATAAACTTTACTTCATTTTCCAGTTTTCCTAACAAGGTGTTTCTTACTCTTTTATCTTCTACAAATTCCTGTAAAGTTCCTACCTCAATATTGTCTGTTCCATAAAGTATTTTATCGGTGTACATACGAACATAAATAACATTTCCTTTTTTAATTAATTCGTCATTTGTGATGGTAGAAGGCAAAAGCATACCGTTTGGTGCATTTCTTTGAGCTGCATCCATTGATACATTTTTTATCATAAATATAAGCAGAATAGTCATAACATCAAGCAATGAAGTAATGCTGAGTTGATTTACATCCTTTTTCTTTTTATTTCCGGATATACCTTTTACAATATTTGAATTACGCCCAAATTTTATCATGATGAACTCCTAATATATGACTTTCTAAGAGAAACATATTTTACATTAGTAAAATTATTGAGCTTACAAGAATCAATAGATCTCATAAGTGTATCAAAAAGAACATTTTTATCTGTCATAACGAAAATAGTATTTTGATCCTCATGTGCTGCTTTAACTTCTTTTAATTTCTTATCTAATTCAAAAAAATCGTAAACAACAACAGCTGCAGTACTATCTGCCTTAATAACAATCGTATTTTCTCCATCTACAAGAATCTCGAATCTAGTATCCAAAATCCTTAATTGAGTTGATTTTGGAACATCCTTATTTTCATCTTCTCCACCCTTACTGCCTTTAGCACTTGATGAATAATTTATTCCAATCATTGCTAAATGAACAGAGACCATCATCGTCATCAGTGCCGGAATTAACACTAAAAACAAATTCATTATTGGTATAACATTAGGTTCTTTTTGCTTTTTGCTTTTTAAATTCCTTTGATCAGACGGGCTAAATGAAGCCATAAGATTATCCTTTTTTTGTTGACAATACTATTTGATTGATTGTTTTTACACTATATTCATCTATATTATTGGTGATTTTATCAACTCTACCTTGTAAAGCTTGTTTCACAAAATAAGTCGGAATAGCTACAACAAGACCATAGGCTGTAGTACCCATAGCAGTTGCAATACCCATAGTAAGCATCTCACTTTTTTCAGCTTCTGTAATTCCTGTTGCTGTCATTGATTCAAAAGATTGAATCAAACCAACGATAGTACCAAGAAGACCAAGAAGTGTAGCAGTTTGAGCAATAATTTCAAGCCATCCTAATCCTCTTTCAAGTTTTGGAAAAGTCTGAAGAGATGCTTCATAAAATGCATTTTCAAGAGATCTTTGAAGATCTTGACCAGTTTTTCCAGCTTTACGGGCATCATTAAAAGCTAATAGTCCGTTTGTAAAAATAAAGCCCATGGATGTAGTTTTGTGTAATGAGCTAATCTTAACAGCAGCATCATATTGTTCATTCTTGATATATCCTTTAAGTTTCAAATAAAAATTCTTCGCATCGAATTTTTCCTTAATAGACAATTCCCAAAATTTTGTTAAGGCAAGTATTATCATCCCAACAAACATCAAAGAAATAATGTGCATAAATGGTCCCCCATTTTTATACACCTCAACAAGACTGAATGCTGATAAATTAGCAACCGAAAAAACTATTAAAACTAATAGCATAAGTTTAGACCTAGATTTTGTCATTATTATCCTCCTAATACAACAATTTATTTGATTTTTTGATTTTTTCTTTTATATTTATTCTCATATCTACTGTAGCTTCTGTTTCTGTTCTTTTCATTTCAGAAGATTGGTTAGGTCTTCTAATATCTATTTTTTCAGTAAAATCCGTTTTACTTTTTAATTTTCTGACATTTTTATAATTAGGCTTAGATGCTTTATCTTGAGCAAATAAAGCAATACTTATCCCAAGTAGAAATAGCATAATAAAAAATTTCAATTTCATAAGTTCTCCTTAGTCTGCTGTCTGATACATCAATTCAAAAACAAATCCAGATTCATTATCAATTCCAATAAGTTCTACTAGAATATTATTATCTCCATTTACTAAATTAATATTATTAATTTCTATAGATTCTTGAATTTCCTTTGCATCTAAAATCTTATCTGTATTTAACCATACTTTCATAGATCTATTACCTATCAGATTTATTTTACCTTTTACAAATTTAGAATTAACATGAATTTTTTTGAAATAGTATGTTCTTACTTCCTCATTTTTTAGTTCATCGAAAAGATGCGTAATAGATAGAGCTTTATGTTCACTAAATTTTGATAAGATTTCATCAGAATAAGGCAATTTTACTCTTGTAACCAATGACCAATTATCATTCGTATCAATAATGTTAGAATTTACTTCACCAGCCGTAGAAAACCAACTATAATCAGAAACTAAATAATGTTCCTGTAAATTCGATTCAATTATAACTTCCTCAAGCATTTCAGGTTCAATCAATTCTGTATCTACCTCAGTAACAACTTCATCTTCTTTAATTATTTCGGGTTCAATTAATTCAGTAGCTACCTCAGTAACAACATCGTCTACTTTAGAAGAAATTATTTCACTTTCATTTATAATTGTTTCGTCAAGAGCCTTTGTTGATTCATTAACAGTATTTTCAATATTATCTATAACATCTGATTTCTCTAATTCTCCGACTTGAGAATCTGAATTCTCATCAATTACTTCTACAAAATCAGCATTATCCACAGCTTCATCTAAATTTTCTGACGTAATCATATCTTCCACAACTGATTCATCTTGAGAAACAGCGGGTTCAGTATTTTCTTCTAGCATAATCTTTCCATAATCTGCAGGATATTTATCAGTCACAAAATTCATTTCAAAAATAAAGCCTTTAAATAAGACATCACCAACTACTTTAACCAATATAGTATTTTTACCTTGCTGCAAATTAGTCACGATCAATTCATTAG
Source organism: Candidatus Cloacimonadota bacterium (assembly GCA_021108315.1). GTDB lineage: Bacteria > Cloacimonadota > Cloacimonadia > Cloacimonadales > TCS61 > JAIORE01. Next base: position 15,121 of record JAIORE010000094.1, on the reverse strand, counting down.
CTTGAGCTTTCAATAATTTATTATCTAGAATTATTTCAGATTCATTAACTAATTTTTCATGATTAATCCATAATGTTGTTGTTTTCTGACCTAAGTATTTAATTTTACAAGAATGAATTTTAGCCGGAATATTTATATTTTTAATAAAATAAACTGTTTCAACTTTTGTCGTATCAATTTGAGGATACCATATTCCTAAAGCATCTGATTCCTCCAAACCATACATTGTTGCTTTATAAACGATAAATTTTGCTTTATCAACTGTTTCCCATGTATCGTCAGCTTTCGTTATTGTAGCATCAATTTTACCTTTTTTGCTTAACCAAGAAAAATCTGACAATAATTGGTGTTCCTCTGTTGTTCTAAAATAATGTAATTTTTCTTTATCAAAATGTCCAGTTATTTTGGAGGCAAAGTATCTAGGCTCAATTGATTCAATTGATTTTATTGAGAAAACAATTTCGTTTGTTCCAGAAATTCCGTTTACTTTTAAATTATAGTGAATGAAATCAGTTCCCTTAATATCAATAGTATCAACAATAGATGAGACTTTATCAATAATTTGATTATTAATTGTAAAATCAATTAACACATTTGAGATATAGTCAATTTCAATTAATTGCGGCTTAATATCAGCATTATAAATTATTGGAATGTAATTGCGGTAACCATCTGATAATTGAATTATCTTAGATTCATCAAAGACAGTTTCTAGGGGAAGTATATTAGGTTTATTCCATAATGATTTTATATTTTGCTGAATTCCAAAGTCGCTAATCTCCGTATTATTAATTAACCAACTATCATTTGAGTAAATTGAAACATATTCAAGTTCCTTCTTTAAACCCCATCCAGTAACTCGTTCTAAAGCCAAATCTGTCCATTCATCTGAATAGTCTTTATCATCATGAAACTTTTTAAGTAGATTAATGTAGATATTAGCTGCTTTCTTTTTGAAATTAAATGACAATCCTTTTCCAGTTTGGGAAACTGCATCAGTATACTGCTTTTTCTGAATTGGACTAATAGTTGGATGATTAAGTACAGCTGATACTTTAATGAATTTTTTTATCTGGGTATCTACTACTTCAGCAGAATAGTCATAACTTTTAGCAATTAAATAGATTGCTTTTGTTCTATCTTCTACTGGGAGATTAAAACTATTTCCTTCAGATACGATTTGTAACATACTTTCTTGTATCTTATCGCAGATATTCATTAAATTATCAATTCTTTTTGCACCTTTTATCAAATGTTTATTCCAATCAGTTCTGTTATTTACTTTAATCAATTGGAATGGTGTTCTATCTAAGACATTATCATAGACAAATTGTATTTTTTTATCAAATTTTTTGTAATAAGAAATATAATTATCATAGTATGTGAATCGGTCATATATTGAGGTGAGATCTAAAGAAACTCCATCATCAGTATATTTTTTATTCATAACCTTAAATTCTTTGATTTTAGTATGCATTTCAACATAGTTTTTATCAAGGAACAATTGATTTAATTCATCGTAGGATGACATCATTTTTTTTAGAGCAATATCAGTAAGAAGATCAATAGACGGATCTTTTTTGTAAATATATAGGGCAATTTCTTCAAATTTATCAGATTCGTTATTCTCATTATAAATATTTGCTACAGTAAAAAGTAGATTATTTGAAGAAGGATGATTAGGATATTTTTTTTCAAAGGCAAGCATTGCCTCAATATTATTGTCCGTATTATAAATAATTGCAACATTTTTTAAAAGATTTTCCGTTAAATTGTGTTTTGGATAAATACTCTGAAAATTGCTGACATGCTCTATGTATTTTTCATTCATTCCAAGTTCTTGGTACAAAATAATAGCTTTAATATAAAGACCATCCCTAGAATCTTCACCAATATCCATAGTAGCTGCATCTTCATATAGTTGTAAGTACATTTCTGCAGCTACTTCTTTATTGTTTAATTTTTCTCCTTCATAGAAAGAGATAATATTAAGTCTTAATTCATAGGCTTCATTAGATTTTGGAAATCTATTGATAAATCCTTTTCTAATTTCAATGCTTTTAGCATAATCTGTAAAAGCAGAATCGGAAATTGTCCAAGCACCTTTATATGAAGCTAAAACTTCAATTTTATCTGTTTTTTGGCTAGCAATTTCTATGTATAAATCAATTGCTTTTTGATAATCTCCAATTTTCTGATACACTCCAATTGCTTTTATTTTATAAGCTACACTCTGTTCAATATCGGTTTTTTCCAATTCTTTTGATAATCTTAAATATTCTTCAGCTGCTGCTTGAAAATCCTCAGAATTATCAAGATTTTCTGCAGAAGATTGTATTGTCGCTAAAATATTATTTTTAAAATTATTTTTTTCTTCAGAAGAAGCATATTTAATAGCTTCACGATAATAGTTTTCAGTAGAAGAATAATCTCCATCTAATTCACTAATTTCAGCTAAATTAGAATATACAATTGTATTAAGATCATCCTCAATATCATAAGTCAAAAGCTTTAAAAATTCTTGTTTGGCAAGATCATACTCTTCTCGACCATAATAAATGTCAGCTCTCTGATAAATAATTCTAATTAATTCAGAATTTTTATTCTTAACTTGATAATCCTCTAATAATAGTAATTCCTCAAAATCCTTTGTCGCATCAATATATAGAGTATCAAGTGAATCCTTAGTCAATGTTATATTCCAGAGAGTATCAGTATATACAGTATCTATCACAGCATCTTTCAATAATGAAAAAATTTGTTCGTTAGCATAAAATTTATCTTCTCGAAGATTATTTACATCATCATTCCCAGGATAATTTTCATTAAAATCATCAATACTTTGAGTCACTGAAAAATATAAAGATGGATCACTTTTGGTAGAAGCTATATACAATCCCATTTCTATAAGATTTTTTCGCATCCCTTGAACATTATCCAAACTGGAATCATCTTGAAAATCTTTAAATCTAATGAAATTTTCTACAAAGTTTTTATATGTTAAATAATTTTCTTCGGACGGTTTTCTTGTGAATCTATTGGAATAATATGGTTCGATATGGTCATAAGCATCCCGAATGGCTAAAATTTCGTTAGCAATATCTTTATCTCTATTTTCTTGAAACCAATCGGAGTCGTAAGTATAAATATTTACAATACGTTCTTTTTGGTCTAAAATCATATCCTTTGCATCTGTTGCATTACGAGTTCGATCAGGATATCTCATATAAATATTCATTATTGAATCTACGATAGTAGGACAATTTTTGCTAAGAGGAAATAAATCAATATATGAATTATAAAGATCAATCGCTTGCATAGGAGCAGAATATTTCAATTTTAAATTAATTGCTTCCTGAATAACTTTTTTTGCATATTCTTCGCTTATAAAATTTGCAAACAATACTTTTGCTTTCTCGGCAGCTTTAGATTCTTGATTAAACTCAGTTCCATCAGTTTCAATCAGGCTAAAAGCAATATTTTCAATTGCATCAGCTTCAAAATAAGATTTTTTAGTATCTAATGAATCAGTTGTTATTTTACCAAGTAATGAACTGAAATCAGCAATTGCCAAATCAAAATTTCCATTACTAAAATATGTCCAACCTCGTTGAAAAATACCATAATCTTGCAAATCATGATCTGTGGATTTTGCAACAATATCAAAGTAATTAAGAGCTTCTGGATAAATTTCTTGTGGTTTTTTGGAATCAATAGCTATTTCAAAATATATTGTTCCTAACCTATATATTGATTCTACATAATATTCAGATAAAGGATAATTACCCATCACTTCTTTATAAGCATTGATCGGTAAACTTAATTTTTCTTCTGAAAAGCGTAGTTCGGGTGGCCAATCCATAATATCTTTAGGATTGTTAATACGGGCATTATCCCTAATATCCATTGCTTTACGAAAACTAAAGTAACCTAAATTATAAAGTACAATATCTTTATCAGCGAAATCAGGATCAACTTCCAAAACTTTATTATAATAACCAATAGTTACATCAAGATCATTAGCAAAAAGTTCTGTGCTCAATTCGGCAAGATTAAAATACAATTTTGCATTACTTTCTGCATCTGGATTTTCTTTAACAAATTTTAAAGTTTTTTCATATACTTCATTCTTATAGGCTCTTTTCCTATTTCCTAATTCCATTAATTCTGTCTCAGCATCTTGAGCAATTAATGAAATGAAAATTATAAAAATAACAAAAACTAAAAGTAATTTATTTTTCATAGGCTTTATTCACTTTTATTCTTTTCTTGATTTTTATCAAGTTCTATTTGTCTCAATTCAGAATCTTTTTCTTTGTAATCCATATCAAGAGCTACAGTTTGATTAAACAATATATTTAGTAAAGTAAATTCATTTTTCTCTTTATCAGATTTAACATCAGTAATAATACCACTTAAGATTTTTTCGTATAAACTTTTAATGCCGCTTTTTTCTACAACTAAAACATCTTTCTGTCTATCAAGTCTTTCGCCAATTTTTTTATTGAATTTTAAGATAACTTCTTGCTTTAGTTGTTCAAGGTTAACATTATTGTCTGATATTGATTTAATTTCTTCACTTATCAGAGCTTTGAAATCATCATTAGGAGCACCATTAAAACTATATTTAGCCAAAATGTTATAGGAATTTAAATTCTCCTTCATCAGTAAGATATATTGTTTAGCCAATCTTTCAACTGCATGATGGTTAGCAGCTTTTGCAAGTTTTTCAATATTATACCAAGTATCAATCAGTTGTTCATCATTCATCTTTTCTAAAGCTAACATTTGAGCAATTTTGTAATCTTCCTCAGTAACATTTTCATCGGGTAGATGACCTAAAAAGCTAAAAATGTTCAATGACAGTATATCAACATCAGAATCATCAATCCACTGATCAATAATCTTTGGAATTCGCTTATTTGGTGTGGTGTTTGCTAAGTCGACAACAGAATTCATCATATCAATTGTTACTGAATAGTATATGAACTCTTCTTCCAATGCTTCCATAGCTACAAGTGAAGTTATTTTATCACCAGAATAAAGATTATTTAGAGTATTATTAGTACTAATCATCATACTTTCAACTTTCTCAATTTTTTGAAGTTCTTCCTGTCTTTTTTCAGGATTAATATCATCGCTTGCTAATCTTCCTCTTAACTCTTCATATTTATCCATTAATCCATATTTTGCATTTAGAGTTTGTAATAAGATATCATTTAAGGAAATTATCTCATTTAAACCTAATTCTATGCCTTCACCACTACCACTTTGTTGCTTTGAAATTGTCAATAATATCTTAGCAGGTGAATAATACTCTGTTTTCACTGACTTATTCAAAATTGAATTGAAGTAAGCAATAGCATCTGGGTATCTTTTATTATTCTTATGTTGAATTCCTATTTCAAAAAGTATATCATCCGGAATTAAAGTTTTGTGATTTTGACTATAGAAATAGTAATAATCAAGAGATTTATCAATCTCCCCTTTTTCCATATACAAACGAGCCAAGGAAAGCAAAATAAATGAGTAATCGGATTCATTAGGCTGGTATTTATTTTCTAATTCAGTAAAATTTAAAATTGCAGAATCTGTTCCCTCTGTAGAGAAACTAATTAAAGCAATCATCTCATCAGAACGTAATCCAAAATTACTATCCTTTACCAATTCAGTAAATCCGTTTTTAGCTTCCTCGAAATTACCAATATTATAATGAGAATGAGCTAACCAATATTTTTGAATTTCAGAGTTTTTGTTTGTATATTTCACATAAAGAGAGATAAATTCCTTATGCAGTCCTTTTTTAAAATAAATTTCTTGCAACATAAGTATTGCTTCATTTAACAATTCAAAGTTTGGATAGTTTTGAACAAGTTCCTCTAATAATCTTTGAGCTTTATCAATATCCTTTAATAAATAGTGAGCTTTGGCATTATTAAAAAGTAAAAATGGATCAACAAAGTCAATTCCTTCATATATAGTCATTAACTCGCGATTGAAGCTTTTCATTGTCTCGCCTTGGTGTTCAGCATATAGATTATCAACAATCTTCTGATCAATGAAAAAGAGTCTTTTTATCTCTTCAATATTACCTTCTTGGAGATATTTTTTGATGATAAATTTCTTTTCCAATAGGTCTGATAATAGTGATATTTGCTCTAGAATTTCACCTAAGGCATCTGATTCACTTCTCAAAATATCCATTAACTCTTCATTATCTATTTCAGTTTCAGTATTTGACTGAGCAAACAAATTTGCGCAAAAAATAATAAGAGTGAATATAAAAAATATTCTTTTCATAATAACTTCTTTAGATTTTATTCTTTTAACAGTTTTCTGATTTCTTCCAATTCTTTTTCTGCTTGTTTACGACGCTCACGAATCAAACGAAGTTCTTCTAATAATGGATTAGCCTCTTGCACTCCACCTGCATCTTGAACTTCTGAAAAATCAGCTGCAATTTTTTTACGTTGTTTTACTCGAGGAGAAGCAGTTGGTTGATAAGATGAACGATCTTTATCAGCAGCTTTTACTTCTGAATATTTATCCAAAGTATATTTGATACCGAGAGCAAATTTATTACCATAATACGCATTATCTTTTTCTTTGAAAAAGTCTTCAAGACGATATACACAAGTTCTCACTGTAAAATTTTTATAGAAAAAGTTCATTCCTAAATTTAAGTTTTGACTATCTATTTCACCATTAATACTGATGTATTTTGAAGGTTTTAGATCAATTCCACCAAATGCACCATGCAAGTTTTTCGTTTTGCTTCTTTGACCCTGAAAACGACGAGCTCCAATGCCAAAGTGGAAAGTTGTTTCTAAGTGCTCAAAGTATGGAACTTCGGTTAATAGTAAAGTTGATTTACTCATAGCAATGTAAGGTGAATTTTTTATATAATCTTCAGGATCTGTAAAATTATAGTCTTTATTTACAATAATAGCCGAATCAGAATTAGCAACTTTTGAAAAAAGGTTTTCCATTCCAACAGATATTGCCGGAAATTTTTCTGATTCAGAATATAGTTTTAGTTTTACATTACCATAGATGATGTCGTAATTTGTAGCAACGAGACCTAATTCTAAACGATTAAACAAACCTACACTTGCTGAAAATGCTAAATTATAATTTTCAGCACCTCCGGTTAATTCTGAGATTTGACTTTCAGCATCTGTAGCCATATCACTGAAATTGGTTCCGTTTACTACGAAATAATTAGTTAAGGATACTTCTATCATCTTACTTGGCAAAACATATGCATCAGGCATATTGATATTTCCCAAAACACCATAAGGTATCGAAAATAAAATCCCAAACAAACTGAGAAATAGAACAATCAAAATAAATCTATTCATAACACACCTCCATTATTATTAAAAATTACTTCCTTTGACTTTTATCTGTTTGACATAATATCAGTCAAGCTTTTTTTTATCGTATGAATAAAGAAGAAAGAAGAAAATTAGCTAAAAATGGAGAATCACAAGCTGCTTCCTATTTAATTTCAGTAGGATACGAAATTATATCAAAAAATTATTTTTCAGCCTATGGAGAAATTGATATTATTGCGAGTAAAGACAAAATATTAAGTTTTATTGAAGTTAAAACTAGAAATAAAAAAAACATAAGCTTTGATCAAGCATTAAATTCTGTAACTAGAAGTAAACAAAAAAAGATAAAAAATACAGCAGATATTTTTCTTTCAAACTACGATCACTATTCATCATATTATACAAGGTTTGATGTAATTATACTACTATTTGATTATCATTCTAAAGAATTTGATCTAAAACATTTAAAGGATGCATTTTGCTAAATAGTATCTGCACGAAAACTCCTAATTCTTGAAATCCCGAGTCGAGTTTTGATACAAAATTAATTTCAATAAATCTCTAAGTAATATATAATTTGATTAAATAGATTATTTATTATTACTCAAAACTCGACTCGAGATTTCATCTTTACTTTTAAAATCTTCTTTTTCGTTCAGATACTAAATACTTAAAAAGACTAAAGCATCTTAATTCAAAAGATCCATATCAAAGTTATCTCCACCGAGATAATGTTTCCAATTTGATTGAGTTTTCTCTGTGTCATCATTTCCGGAATAAATTAGTTTAAAATTTCTGTTATTATATTGATCTAAAAGAATATAGGTTTCATAGTGTGAAGTTCTATATTTCCATATTTGAAAATCTTTCGAGCCATAAGCTGTAAAAACCTTTGTTTCACTTTCATTTAGAATATCGGTTTGATACATGTTTGTGTTAAGTTTCATAATTTCGTCAGGTTCTCCATATCTGAGATATAGCCGTCCTCTATCTGTTTCCCAACCCTCTTTTTTTTGATACGAAAATTTTTCATTTGCATATTGTATTCTAGAACGAATTAAGGTTGCCAATTCATTTTCTGCAGTTATTGGATTAGGATCTTTTGATTTCCAGTAACGACCGATATATTCAGATCGAATCTCCTTTCTTAAGGATAATAATTTTTTCTTTTCAGTAGAATTTAGAAAATACTTAACAAATTTGAGTTCCTTTTCCATATCAATAAAAAATCTTGTCCCAATTGCTGCAATATTTTTTTTTATTGAGAAAACTTCGGTTTTAGTTTGAATATCATTTCTATTGTCTATTTTCAAGATTATCTCATATAAGCCTTGAGATAAATCAGAAATATCAACTTTACGGTGTATTGGAGTTACATTTTTTTGTATTGCTATATCAACAGAAATTTCTTTTTCACTCGAACCATTCTTTGATATTATAATTGATTCTATAAATGTACTTTCAGAATTTTCGTTAAAATTATATAGTTCATAATATATGTGGAGTTCAGTTTGTAATCCTTGTGTATAAATGTGACTATTATTTATATGATACAGTTTGTTTTCCCGATGAAATTTCTGAAGATATAAAGTAGTATCAATGGTTACTATAGATGAAAATTCCAAATCACTAATTATTACTGATTTTTCCAAAACAATAAATTCATAATCCCACATTTTCATATTTCCGTTTAAAATATCTATGAAACTAATTTCTACTTTTAATCCAGATTTTTTTAGAGTTAATGAAATTCTATCCTTGAAAGTTTCATCGGAAACTGTCTTAATCTGATCTGATAAAATAATATTATTTGAGAATTGTTTTGTATGTGATTTATCATTTTTAATCAAATTGAGAACTACTTCTACTTCTCCACCAAAACCGTAATCCGACTTAATAAATTTCACACTTTTATAAGGGATTTCATAATCAATGTTAAAAATTGTGTTTTGATTTTCATCTAAAAACCTATTAACATTTACAATAACATTTAATTCTTTTGGGTTAGCAAAAATTGTACTATAAAAGATTATACCTATGATAAACAATATTTTTTTCATTTTTTTTACTCCATTATTTCATTTTGTATAGTTATTTATAAAAATCCCGAGTCTGGTTTTGTGTGAGATTTAATATTTTGAAACATCCATATTTATCAATACTTTACTGGAAAAATAATTTTCACATGTTTTGATAATTTCTTCATTGGGATAAATTGAATACCCCTTTAGGGCAACATTGAACAAATTTGATTTTTTAGATTCCAGAACAAGATTCACATTGAAATTCCCACGATTCTTTTGAAAAAGTTCCCTTAAATTCTTAGCAACATTTTCATCAATTTCAGATTCTTTCATATGCAAGGTAATTTTCCCTTTAAACACATTTTTCATCTCTTCTAATGGATAGATATTATAAGGATTTAAACGGAGCAAATTATCATTTCCATTGTTGAAAGTATTCTTTTTACCTATAATAAATACCTCTTTTCCTTCTTCAAGCATTGGGAGAAATTTTCCATAATCCTCTTTCCATAAACTCAATTCAAAGTGACCAAATTGATCTTCCAATTCGATAAAAGCAAATGGCTTTCCTTTTTTTGTGGTTTTCTTCACAATTTTCTCAACTATCCCGGCAATATTAATTTGTTTCGGCAAACTGTTACTATCTATATGGCTTAGGTCTGAGTTTAAATTGGAAAAAAATCTTAGTTGTTTTGCATAACGATCCAAAGGATGCCCGGAAATTCTAAATCCTAAATATAACTTTTCATCTTGCATTTTCCTTTGATCATCCCAATCTGAAATATCAGTTAAAGTTGGATCCAGATTTTGAGTATCATCATTTTGGCTAAACATTTCTAAAAAAGTTAATTGTCCTCTCTTTTTATCCTGCTGAATAGAAGCTGCATGTGCTATCGCTTTTTCAATTGCTTCAAATCTTTGAGCACGATTTCCTTCGAGACAATCCATTGCTCCGGCTCCGTTTGTAGCTTCAAAAACGGCTTTGTTGACGCTCATAGAATCAACACGAGTAGCAAAATCGAAAATAGTTTTGAAATCACCATCTTTTTCTCGGGTTTCTATGATTGAACCGATAGCTGCCGTACCAACATTTTTGATAGCTTTTAAACCAAAAAGTATCTTATTTTGATTAACAGAAAATTCGTTTTTACTTAAGTTAATATTCGGTGGTAAAACATCAATTCCCATATTTTTACAAGTTTCTATAAAAAAGGGGATTTTTGCCGGATCATTTTCCAAGGAGAGAAGAGCAGCCATAAATTCAACAGGATAGTGTGATTTTAGATAAGCAGTTTGATATGCAATATAAGCATAACAAGCAGCATGACTTTTATTGAAAGCATAATTTGCAAACTCCTGCCAATTTATCCAAATTTCTTCAATTATTGAATTACTAACACCGTTATCTATTGCTCCTTTTTTGAATTTAATATAAATCTCTTCCATCATTTTTTTCTTTTTCTTGCTTATGGCTTTACGCAAAGTTCCTGCTTGGGCACTGGTAAATCCTGCCATATCTTTGGAAATCTGCATAACCTGTTCTTGATAAACAGTTACACCATAAGTTTCTTTGAGAGTACTTTCCATCAAAGGGTGAAGATAAGAAACAACTTCCGAACCGTGTTTTCTTTTGATAAAAGTATCTATAAATTGCATAGGACCAGGGCGATAAAGAGCAACCATCGCAATCAAATCTTCAAAAACATTGGGTTTGAGCTGCATTAAATATCGTTTCATACCAATAGATTCAAACTGAAAAACCCCGTCAGTTTCACCATCTGAAAGTAATTTATAACTTTTCTCATCATCCAAAGGAAGATTATCCGTATCAACATCAATATTTTGAGATTGTTTAACTAAGTCAGTCGTTTTTTTGATGAGAGTGAGGGTTTTTAATCCGAGAAAATCCATTTTCAGAAGTTTGAGATCATCCAACCATTTTCCTTCATACTGCACCAAAACAACTGAATCATCACCTTTTTGTTTGTTTATGGCGAGTGGAACATAATCACTTAAATCACCGGGACCAATAACAACACCGGCAGCATGAACTCCGGTATGACGAACCAAGCCTTCCAAAACCAAAGCGTGTTTCAAAATAGTTTTATAGAGATCGTTGCTATTCATATAATCACTGAATTCTTTGGAATCCTTCAGAGCAGATTGTAGGGTAACTTTGGGACCTGTAGGCATTTTCTTTGTGATATTGTTTGCTTCGACTGGAGCTACGTCCATAACTCGGGCTATATCTTTAATAACAGATTTTGCAGCTAAAGTTCCAAAGGTAATAATCTGCGTAACACTCTCTCTACCATACTTCTCAACAACATAATCAATAATTTCACTACGTCCTTCAGCGCAGAAATCTATATCAATATCAGGCATTCCCACGCGTTCCAAATCTAAAAATCTTTCGAACAACAAACCATATTTTAAGGGATCTAATTGAGTGATATCAAGTAAATAAGCAACAATACTACCGGCTGCCGAACCACGACCGGGTCCTACCGGAATATCTTTTTCACGAGCAGCATCAATAAAATCTTTTACAACCAAAAAATAACTATCATAACCCATTTTATGGATAACACTTAGTTCAAATTCTATTCTGTCCTTAATCTCATCTGTCAATTTCGGATATTTCTTTTTTGCACCGAGATAACAACTCTCTTTTAAGTAGGCAAACATATCCTCATTATATTTATCAGGAATTTGTATTTTAGGAAAAAGAAAATCATTGTAATTCAACTCCAGATTGATCTTATCCGTTATTTTTAAAGTATTTGAATAGGCTTCTTCCTGTCCCGGAAATAATTTCCTCATCTCCTCTTCGGTTTTGAAATACAACTGGTTTGTGTTATATTTCATCCTATTTGTATCATAATAGGATTTTCCAGTTTGGATACAGAGCAAAATGTCGTGTGCTTCGGAATCTTCACTTTTGAGATAATGACAATCGTTTGTTACAACCAAGGGAATATTGGTTTGTTTCGCCAATTCAATAACTTGCGGGAAAGCATATTTTTCTTCATCAATTCCGTGATCCTGAATTTCAAGGTAAAAATCGTCTTTAAAAATAGATTTGTAAAATTCTACCTCTTTCTTGGCTTCCTCTTTTTCATTATTCAATAGTAAGAAAGGTATTTTTCCATTGAGACAAGCGGTGAGACAGATGAGTCCTTCCGAATATTTAGCAAGCAAATCTCTATCAATTCGTGGTTTATAGTAAAAGCCGTCCTTAAAGGCTACCGTAGATAGTTTCATAAGATTTTGATAACCTTTGAGGTCTTTTGCTAATAGAACTAAGTGGTAACGTTTATTTTTTTTACTCTTTTCATCATAGATACTTTCATCAACAATATATGTTTCTATTCCGATGATAGGTTTTATCCCATATTTTTTGGCAGTATTATAAAAATCTATTGCTCCAAACATATTGCCGTGATCCGTCATTGCCACAGCCGGCATATTGTATTCTTTTGCCAATTGCATCATTTTATCTACACGACAAGCTCCGTCTAAAAGACTATATTGGGTGTGGTTATGAAGGTGTACAAAAGCCATTTTTTCCCCTGTGAAAAATCATTTATACTATAATTTTTTTAGAATGGATTATGTCAAAAACAATTCAAAAAATATTTATCGAGGATTGTTTGGATGAATTATTGTTGTTAATAATTTGAATGTAAGTTCAAACGATAAATGGTACTTGTCACAGAGCGTCATCGATTGCATTCCAACGCAGAGCATAGGAACAAGATCAAAATTAAAACTTGGATAATATTGTAAAAAACAACATCGGCAGTGAACCGGAAATATTAGCCAAGATATGTACAGCAATTGCCGGATAAAGACTTTCTGATTTTTCTCTATAGTATGCAGCTAAAATACCAACAACGGTTGCACCAAAAACAATAAATAATACAAAAAATATTGAGCTGCAAATTTTAAGTACAGAGAAATGCATAAGTCCGAATATAATTCCAGAAATCCAAATAGAATAACTTAACTTGCAAAATTTATATTTTTTGAATGTATTTAACAATGATTGAAGCAAACCTCTATTTAGAATCTCTTCACAAATACTTGAACAAATCCATACAGAAACTATTCTTTGTAAAAAAGTTTTGTCGTTAGGAAAACCCATTCCATTTGAATCACCAAATATATTTCGCAATAACACGTTAAAAAATAAATAAAAAACGATGAAACTGCCTAAAGTTAAAGCAGTAGTCTGCCAAATAAGTTTCAAATAACTAATTTTTTTAGGCAATCTAAATCCGAAGTCCCTTAGCTGCATATTGGGTATTAGCAACATTGTTGAAACTGAAAATATAAAAAAAAGAAGCTTTGTAACTATACTTTTAAGATAAGAAGAAGCTTGGAAAATTTCTGGAAAAACTTGCGTAATTAATAAAGCAATCTTTCCTGAACCAATTAGTATAGCATAACCAAGAATTAATACAAATATTAGAACTACAATAGGTCTTTTTTTTAATTCTTTCACACATTCTCCTCATTTTTGTTTATATACATCCGATGTCATCACCCCACCAAATCGGCCGGGTGACAACAATGTTTTTCATCTCAATAAAAACATTTCAGTTCGTTCCCAAGCTGAGGCTTGGGAACGAGTTCTGCAAACTATATTCTAAACATCATCTCTCGGTACACCCGATGGTTCAAATTCCTGAATTTTGCTCCATTCAGAAAATCCATTGGTATTACGAGCCCGTACTTTATAAAAGCGTTTACCGGTAGATGGTTCAAAAGTATGTGAGGTTTCGATTCCATAGTTAAGTTCATCCCAATCATCACTATTTTCTGAAATTGCTAATTGGTAGCCGGTGCTATTCTCACAAATATCTCAAGACCAAGTCAGAAGTGAATTTTGCCATTGCCAAGAGAGGTTCACCGGGGTATCTGGTTGTCCGCCACCGGTATTAGGAGTTGCTGGAGCAAAACAAAGCTGGATTAGGAAAGGTTCATAGGGAGACCAAGTCATCTGAGTCCAAGAATAAAGGATTTGAAGTTGTTTGGTATCTGCAACCTTGAGAGTATTTTGAACATCAACAGCTGCAAGTGCTTCCGGTTTTTCTTTGAGCACAAACTTGGAAAAAGCATTATTACTGAGATTCAAGTAACCTTCTAATATTGCAATAAATTCTGTCGGTAGTACATTTGGATTAGTATCTTTGGTGAGGATCTTGTTAGCGTCCAGCAGATCTTGGACAGTTCTTAACCTATCTTTTCTAGATTTGGGAAATTCTCCTTTGATACCGTAAATTTTTAAGGTTTTATAGCTTGTTCCATAGAGGTCTTTTAACAAACCTTTGCATTTGAGGTAATAATTGAAAGTGGTTTTGTCCGCTTCTAACATCTTATTATAGACATCTTCCGATTCTCCCATCTCAATAGTTGAACTTCCGAGAGCTTTAATCCAAGCATCATAAGCAGCGATACCCCAATCTACTGTAGTTTGGGGTATAAGCAAATCTGCCTGCCAAGCTTGAATAAAGCTTTTAACAGCCAATAATCTTTGTGAACGTAAACCATTCGAATCGTTGCTAACAGCGTTGTCATTAAAAATAAAACTCATAATTTCTCCTACTATTAAATATATTTTTTTGTACCCAATAAAGGGTGATTTTTAAAAATTAAGGCTCATAATGTGTTTCAAGTTGTTATCCTAATAGCAAGCCTAGTAAAGAACCTAATAAAGATTTTCCCCGCTTTTTCATGTTGTGAACAAATTCAAAG
>JAIORE010000099.1 GCA_021108315.1 Candidatus Cloacimonadota bacterium | reverse complement strand
TTTAAATCTATATTTATAATAAAATAGTATTAAAATGAAAATTTACAAGTATCAATTCATCTGCGAACATCTATAACTATAAAACAACACTTCCAAAATATCTCTGATATTCTTTATTCTAATAATCTTTATCGAATCATTTTTCGCTTTGGAAATAGAAGATAAAATTACAGTTTGATAACCAAGCTTCACAGCTTCTTTCAATCTTTTATCTGTTTGTGAAACTGGACGAACTTCACCATTTAGACCAACTTCACCCAAAATCAAAGTTTTTACGGGTAATTTTTCTTCTTTCAAGCTTGATAGAATTGCTGAAACAACTGCCAGATCAAGTGACGGCTCAATAGCTTTGATTCCACCGGCTAAATTTACAAATACATCGTTATTCCTAAGTTTTACCGATAATTTTTTTTCTATTACAGCCAGTAGAATTGCTAATTTTTTATGATCCAAACCCAATGCTACTCGTTGGGAAGTACCATAATTTGCCGCAGAAACCAAAGCTTGAACTTCTACCAAAAAAGCTCTGCTTCCTTCCAAAATACATCCGACGGCAGACCCTGTACTAAACTCTTTTTCGTGTAAAAACAGATTAGAAGGATTTTTTATCTCTACCAATCCTTTTGCTTGCATTTCAAATAATCCAATTTCATTAGTAGAACCAAAACGGTTTTTTGTAGCACGCAAAATCTTAAATTGATTGCGAGTTTCTCCTTCAAAATATAAAACAGTATCAACCATGTGTTCGATAATTTTTGGTCCGGCAACAAAACCATCTTTGGTTACATGACCAATCATAATAATGGGAATATTCAGTTTTTTTGCAGTTCTGGTAAAAATTCCGGTGCTTTCCCGAAGTTGACTCACACTTCCCGGAGCATTATCAAGATAGCTCGTTGAAACAGATTGAATTGAATCAATAATTGCCAGATCAGGTTCATATTGCTCAATTAAAGCAATAATAGTTTCAACATTCGTTGTGCAAACCAAATAAAGTTCATCAGCAGAACAACCGAGTCTATTAGCTCGAATGGAAATTTGTTCTTCACTTTCTTCACCTGAGAAATAGAAAACTTTATGCTTATTCTTTGCTAAGCTATTTGATATTTGCAGAATAAGTGTACTTTTTCCTATTCCTGGTTCTCCACCGATTAGAACCACCATTCCAGGAACTAATCCACCACCAAGAGTTCCATCAAATTCAGAATTTCCGGTAGTGATCCGCTGTACATTTTTAATATTTATTTCATTTAATTTTATAGGCTTTTGATTTAGGACAGTTGCATTATTAGGAATTGTCTTTTTTCCAATAACTGATTTTATTTCTTTTAACGAATTCCACGAACCACAAACAGGACATTTTCCACTCCATTTGGGAGTTTCCGAGCCACAATCTTTACAAAAAAACATATATTTCTCCTGAAACTTCATAATCTCATACAAAGCATAAAGAATTTTTAGCAACGAACAAGACTAACAAAACTAACAAAAAAGATTTAACCACAGAGAACACAGAGAAAAAAGAGAAATATCACCGCAAAGACGCAAAAAACGCAAAAAAGGAATAAATCATTTTGTAATTTTTACATTTTCGCAAAGTTAATAGAATCTATAGAACCAAACTTCTTTAGAGTGAACGAATCTTAAATATTCAATTTTAAATATTAAATTATAAATCTTCAATCCAGAAGTCTCTTCTCTCCATCCAATTTCCTGATTTCTGTAATATCTTGGCTTACTTCCAGCGTTCCCATATATTTATTGTCATCATCTCGCAAAGCAAAGTATCTTATTTGGATGAATTTTCCTCTCATTTGAATATGAAATTCCGCTTTCTCTTTTTCTCCACTTTTAAATGAATTCAAAATTTTTTCAACAATATGTACGCTTTCCGGTGGATGGCAATTTTGAACTTTTCTACCAATAATTGCCGGAGATCTGGGGAAAAATCTATCTTTCGGAGACGAAAAATATCTAACTTCATCATTTTTATCAATAAACGTAATATCAATTGGTAGGGAATTAAAAATAATCTCTATTTGGTTGTGAGAAAGTTCACCAGTCTCAACTTTAAAAAATATTTGTTTTAGTGAATCCATTTCATCTGTTTTCTCAGAAAGTTTTGCTTTATTTACAACTGGAACATCAATATATGAAAAACCAATTTCAAATTCTTGATGTATCATTTTTTGCCAATCAAGCTTAGAAATAGATTCCATCGCAATTGGAAAAACAACTAAATCTTCTTTAAAAATCATTCCGTACATCAAAAAAAATAATTCACCGATTTGTTCATAGATAACTTGGCAAAATTGTTTTTCCTCATCAATGATTTTTACGATAGTTTTCCATTTTTTACGAATATCATCGTGCAAAGACCACATAACCTGCAATGGAAGATGATTTGATAATGCTTTTTCTAAATATGGAAACAAAATATTTTCTTTGCGGATGTAATGATTATTAAAATTTGGTAATTTATTGATATTTTCAGAAAATTTTGAAAAGTTCTTCTTTTGAATTGATAATTTTATCTGATGAAGAATTTTTTCAAGTTCACGATTTTCTTGTATCAAGTTATAAAGTGGATGACCTTTTTCTGGTTTTTCCCAATTATAATTCTTCAAAGAGGAATAGATAACATTCATAATTTTTTCTATTTTGTCTTTTATTTGTTGGGGTTTTATTCTCATTTGAAGTTGCCTGTTCTCCATTTCAAACATATCGTAAGGAGTAATGTTATCCAAAGTTTCCTTGTATTTTTGTACTAATGCAAATCCATCTTCATCATTAATTATCCCTCTGGAAAATTCCAGTAATTCTTTGATTCTTTTTTCTTTGTTATTTATGAATTCAGACATTTTTTCTCCTCATTTCTTGATTTTTTAAGTATCTGAACAAGAGTTTTTCCTTTATCTCTTTTCTTTCAGTAACCGTTTCAACAGTTTACAAACTACGTTACCATCTACTTTCCAGAAGCTATTTTCTATTAAATTGGGAACAATAGCAATAAAATTCTGAAAACTTTGTCCAAGTACTTATATCAAAAAATAGCATCATCAATCAATTTGTAGAATATTTTATGATTTGTTGTCAAAACTATAAATGAAGTTGTAATGTTCAAGATTTTTTTGAATTTATAAGTTTAAAAGTTTCTTTTATCAATACCAATAATTAGTATCCAACCAAATAAACTTCCTATGAAATAATAAGGAAAATCGTTCCATACAAATGAATTTCCCAAAATTGTAACACCAATAAAATTTGCTCGTAAGACCTGTAAAAAGGGAGGATGCCAAAGTTGTAAAAATTCCAAAATACAGGTTGCTCCAAAAACAATGAGAACAATGTAAACACATTTCAATTTTGGGAAAAAGAGATAGAAAAATAAAATCCAGAAAATTTCGTATAAAACACCACAGAGACTGTTGTTCACCCAGTTTGCATAAATCCCTTTATAGAATTTCGTATAAAATCCCATTGGAACAATTATGAAGATAAAAATTAATGTGATGAGTCTTTTTTTCATTATGTTAACTTGAATAAACCAAAACCCAAAGAATTAGCAACTAACAAAAACAAACAAAACGAACAGAAAGATTAACCAGTAGAGTACACCGAGAACACAGAGATTTTTTTATTTTTCACTATTCACTATTAATTATTAATTATTCACTGTTTTTCACTCATTGGAGGATGTAACTTTATAAAATTTTTCTCCTTCTGTTCCATCTAAAATCTTTTGCCATGAGATTGTACTCCGTAGAAGAACAATACTTCCTTGAGATGTAACATCGCTAAAAGTTCCATTAGGTGAATCACTCTCATAAATTTTATAAGAATTTGCTCCGGAATCATCCCATGTAAGAGTCAAAGTAGTTCCAACTACTTCGATGATTACATTTTCCGGACTGATAAGTGTTTCAATTACATGCAAGAGAATGGGAATCTGTTTTTCACTCTCATCAGGGTCGTTGCTTGTAATTACAATGGTAGCCGAATAGTCATTAATATCTAATTGGTCTGCATTGAAACTCAGTTCAATTTCTTCGGGAATACTTTCAACAACAGAACCCGATATACTAAGTTCATTATTTAGCAATATCCACTCTTCACCAGATAAAGCATATTCGACAGTTAAATACGGTGAGTTAGTTTGATCCCAGCCATCAAAAATTATATAATAACTTGGATTATTATCTCTACTGGTAATACCGATCGTAAACCAATCTTGAGTTAAAGCATTTTGTAAATCAATTTCTGCTGAACCTATCAATTGATGTTGTTTCCAACCAATAGAATAACCAGAGTTTTCACTTTGAAAGAGATAAAATCCGCTTCCTTCCTCTGCAATAATATCGGTATGTAGCGTAGCAGCATCAGTGGTTAATGGATTACTTGTAACAGGTGTAATACTCCAATATGGCCAATCTGTAGCATTTACAAATCCATTGAATTCAACATTATATATCGTGGCATCGTTTGGAATTGCAGAAATATCAAACATCATCCAGCCATCTTCTTGATCGTGACACCGGATAATACTATCATCTGTAAAATTTGTACTGTTACAAGATCCAGTCCATTTACTACTGTTTGAAGGAAAAACATCAAGCTGATTGCGAGTTCGAGCGGAATACTGAACAGTTGCATTATATTGCAATGTACCATTTCCTGATGTGCTTATTTCCAGAGTATCCAGAATTGAAGTGTTTTGCATTAAAGTTTTTTCAAAATCAACAGGATTAACCGTTATATCAATGCCAATTCCATTTCCTGTAACGTTGATCAATTCATCTGAACCGGCATTATTTTGGATTGTAATCTGTACATCATAGGCAGTTTGAACCAAAGGAGCAAAAGTTAGCTGGAAATCAGAGTTTTGTCCTCCGAGAATATTGAAATTTAATGAATTTCTCTTTTTATGCTCCAATTTTCGATTTTGAATCGGTTTTCCGTTACGGATTTCGATTACTGAAAAATCAGTTGGGGTAATGATAGTTCCGGTTAATTCTGCAGTACCTGTGTTTTCAATGTTAAAAATTTCACTATTATTATTACCAATGATTACGTCACCAAATGCTATATCGGTTTGATCAACTGAGATTCCGGGTGTTGCTACAAACATATCGGCTGGTATATCAACCGTAGGTTCATTGGGATCGTTACTATTAATTATAATTGTAGCAGAATATAGATCATCAGATAAATTAGCTGAATCAAAACCAACTGAAATCAGATCAAATTCATCACTTTGCAAAATTCCATTTATTTCACTTGAACCGTCTAAACTTAACCAGTTGTAAGAAGGGACACTATAAAATATGTCTAGATAAGGTGGATTTGATTCGTTCCAACCTTGGAAATTGATATAATAACTTGTACTGTTATCTCTACTCACCATTCCTATTGCAAACCAATCCAAAACAAGAGAACTTTCCAAATCAGAATTTGCTGAACCTTCCAGAAGATGAGTTTTCCATCCGGGGCTATATCCACTTGCTTCATTTTTATAAAAATAATATCCTGTTAATGCTTCCTCAATAATATCTGCATTTAAAGTTGCTGCATCTGTTGTTACCGGGTCATTAGAAACCGGTGTAATACTCCAATAAGGATAATTTGTTGAATCCACAAAACCATGAAATCTAACTGAATCAATTATCGCATTATCAGGAATAGAACTAATATCAAATTTCATCCAACCATCTTCTAAATTATAACCTTTCACTAAGCTTGTTTCAGTTTTGGTTGTGTTTGTACATGATCCAGTATTATAACTTGAATTTATTGGATATACCTGTTCCAAAAGTCGTTCATCTCGGGTGTATGAAATATTTGCATCATAGGTCATTTCCACATCACCAAAATTATATATTCTTAAGTTTGTTACATCTGTTTCATTCTGTTCCAATTCTGTATATAAAGAATCTGGTGAAATATCAATATCCGGTGGTAAATATCCGGTTCCTGAGACTGCAAAATTTTGTTGAGGGTTATTTGTAGTTAACAATCTAATATTTATTATATCTTCGTATAAAATATTATCAGTTGGCTCAAAAATTACATTAAAATCTTTTGTAGCCCCCGAAGAAATGTTAAAATAGATATTATTTCTATTCTTTGACAGTTCTTGATTATCAATATCTTTTTTATTCTTATTATTAGATTTAGTTCGTGTTACAGCTTCTACTAAGAAATTGCCATAAGTGATGATATAACCACGAATATTTGAGGATGTAGTATTATCAAGAACAAACTGTTGGCTAACACTACTACCAATTGCAACATCTCCAAAATCATGCAATGAAGGAGCTAATTCAAAATGAGAATCTGCTACAGTCCAATCAGAAAAACCGGTGATATCATTTAAAGTAATATTTCTCGGATTTGAAGTAGCGGAAGTTGGATTATTCTGAGCAAACCATGAACTACCTTCGTCTTCACTTTTCCAAACCTGAAGATTTGGTGAAGAATTTCCATTATCTTCTGAATAATTCCAAGAAAAAGTTAAATTCCTATTTGTAGGAGGATAATCAGATTCCATTTTCCATCTTCGTAGTATACTTTCATTAACCCCGATCTGGGCTGGCATTGTATATAATAGACTCCTAAAAGTTCCAATATTATTCCCTGATGATAAATAAATACCATTGGGGGCATTTGAGTAATCGGATGTCCCAATATTGATAGTTGCTCCAATAATATTTCCGGAAATATCTTCAGGATTTGCATTGATCTTTCCAAATTCTCCCATTGTTACGGTATGAGAAAGCGTGTTTAAATTTCCAGTTCCAATAGTTAAAACATTATTGATTTTGATATCTTTATCTAAAGTAACAGTATTTGCTCCTGATAAGACAACATTTTCAATTTTTGTGGGATCATCAGTTAACTCAGATCCTGTAGTTACGGAAGCAAAATAGTGAACGGAAACATTTCCTAAAAAATCAGGAACAGATTGCAGTATCCCATTTGTTCTATAAATTTCAAGATTATCTGCTAATTTTAAAAAACCATTTCTCAATCGTTTATTTGAAAAGTATTTTGATTTATGCTTTTTATTTTGATACTGCTCACGACTGAAATCCTGCATATAGCCATTCAAAAGATAGAAAGATTCCAATATGTTCAAATAACTATTCAAAGTAACAGTGGCATTATTTGTTTTATCTAAGTATAATTTCTTAAATGAGTTCTCGGTCACACTAAAATACATTCCATTATTTGGTCCGATGAATCTCAAAGCTCCATAGTTACCGTATAATATTCCATTGTTAATGAGATTTCCATCAAGGTTCATAACACCATTATTTGCTAAAGTTGCCTGACCATTAGGAGTTATGGTTACATCCGAATAAATGAATTGGCTCATTAAAATAGCCATTACAAAGATAATAAATTTTAAGCGATTCATAATGCTACTCCCTATTTATTGGATTTTGCACCAATATCTTTGCTTAATAGTTTCTCAATTTTTTCAATTTTTGACTGTAAATCATCTATTTTATTTTTATAAGATTCTATCTCTTGGTTTTTATCTTCATATTCTTTGATTTTTTCTTCGAGATTTAGATTTTTTTGAGATAATTCTTTTATGGCTTCTACTAAAAGAGCTGTGACCGGAGCATATTGCATACTGTACATCTCATCGCTTTTATTTACTACTTCCGGAATAATTTCGGCAGCTTCTTGGGCTATGAAACCAATATGTTTTTTTGAATCTCTTGCTTCTTTATCTTTCCATTCGAATTCTACTCCACGAAGGTTTTCTACTTTTTGCAGAGCAGAGGGAATTGTTTGAATGTTTTCTTTCAATCTTTTATCTGAAGTGCTATCCCAAGCTGATGTTCCGCCAGCAGTACCATTTACATAAAACTGTTTGCCAGATGAAGAAGCATTTACACAAACACTACCGTCGTACTCAATTGTCATTCGAGCATCATCAGCATCTACATTATCACTTGTATATGCATTATTAGTAGCAAATATCAAATTTCCTTGTCCCCAAGTATTACTGTCTTGAAAGAATATTCCACCTTTAAAAACATCAGTTTGTGCTCCATTTTTAAACCGCATTCCAGTCATAGCACCATATGTGCCAGGATCAGTATCGTAAAGATTTTCAATATCAATAAAACAACCATCAGTTCCATTAGCTACCTCAACATTATCAACAATATGTAATTTATGATATGGATTTGTTTTTCCAAGTCCTAAGCTTCCATCATATCCTTTCAAATAAAATGAATTTATCTCAGTAAGATCAGGATCGGTATGCAAAAAATATCCTCCGCGAGCTCTGGAAACAAACTGGTTCATACCTGTGGGTTGAACTATATTACTATAATCACTATCACCATAAACAAAGCAACCACCTACTCCGCTGGAAGTTTGAGCTTTTGTTCCTAAAACCATATTAGATGAACCATCAGCAATTAAATCTCTCCCGATCGCCACACAGTTTGATCCTAAGGCTTGACTGCTACTCCCTATTGCTACAGATTCCGATCCACTTGAATAAGTATGATTACCAATAGCTACAGCATAACCGTTATCTGCGATAGCATCATTACCCATAGCAATTGCATAGTTTGCAGATGCTTCACTAGCGAATCCAAAAGCTAAAGCATAAAGTCCTGATGCCTCATTTGAACCACCTAATGCTACCGAGTAATTACCTAAGGCATTATTACTTCTACCTGATGTAGTAGAATAATCTCCATTTGCTAGGTTTGACTGTCCGAGTGCAACAGAAGATTCTCCTTCGGTAATATTACTTCTGCCGAGTGAAGTAGAATAATCTCCATTTGCTTCGCAAGATCCACCGGAAGCTGTTGAATATGCACCATGAGCAAGATTATCCCTTCCAAATGCAGTAGAGTATTCTCCTTCGGCTGTATTATATTGACCAAGAGCAACTGATGATAATCCTGAAGCAATACTATTCCATCCAATAGCGGTAGCATAATCTCCGTTCGCTTCGCATGATTCTCCTGATGCAGTCGAAGAACGCCCAAGAGCAATTGTGCTATTACCAAAAGCTGTAGAATAATTTCCTTCGGCAGTAGGATATATTCCTAAAGCTACTGAACCTTGCCCGGAGGCTATCGCATTACGACCACCAGCTATTGCATAATAATTTGTTGCATCAGAATAAGTCCCGAATGCTGTGGAATAGCTACCCGAGGCTTCGGTGTAACTTCCCATTGCAGTAGAGCTGTAACCGGTTGCATCTGTATTATTACCGAATGCTGTAGAATTTGAACCGGAAGCAATCGTATTTCTACCAAATGCTGTACTGGAAAAACCGGTTGAGCTTGCTCCCA
Source organism: Candidatus Cloacimonadota bacterium (assembly GCA_021108315.1). Classification (GTDB taxonomy): domain Bacteria; phylum Cloacimonadota; class Cloacimonadia; order Cloacimonadales; family TCS61; genus JAIORE01. The sequence goes on along the minus strand of JAIORE010000099.1, from coordinate 54,853 downwards.
TACCAAAGGCTATTGATCCTACATTGTTAGTATAACTTCCCAATCCAAATGCAAACGAATATAAACCCTCTGCTTTCGTTGGTGGCATACCTTCAATTGCATTTCCCAATGAATCTCTTGGAACAGAACCGATTGCGTATGAACCTGCTCCAATTGCCTCTGCTTGATAACCCAATGCAAAAGAATCTAATCCTTTTGCTTGGGCAGCATTCCCATAAGCAAAACTGTTTATTCCTTGTGCATTTGCTTCTGTTCCTATTGCTGTGGAATAATCTCCAAAAGCTCTTGCCTTGAAACCTAAGGCTTGAGACCAGTTCCCTATTGCTTTCGATTCAAAGCCGGTTGCTAATGAATTTGTTCCCACGCTATCTGGACTTTCGATAAGCACCCGACCTATCAAAAAAGCTTCTTCACTTGGATACCAAAGCATTCTTGGCTTACTTGGATTGATTATTTCCGGAGTACTATTTCCTTCTATACTAAAAAATCCATCTTCACTTGGTCTTGTTGCACTTCCTACTCCACCGATTGCGAAACCACCACGACTACCACGTCCGGTAATTTCCGAATCTTTCAAATAAAATCGCACACTATCAGGTGAAAGATTAAAATATTGATTGTACTCTGTTCTTGTAGCACTACCAACTCCACCGATTGCAAAACCACCTCTACTACCGCGTCCTGCTCCTATTGTCTCATTCAAATAAAAACGAACGCTATCTCCGGTAGCACTAAAAACCTTATTACCATCTTCATTTTTTACTTTTATTCCCTCTGGATAAACTGCAAAAATTGTATCTCCGGTTGCTGTGGATACATAAAACAGTGCTTCTGTTGAAAATAACATTGTTGAAATTACAAAACTCAAAATAATAAAAGTTATCTTTAATTTCATTTCTCCTCCAAATTTTTTCCTAATTACATTTACCAGAGTGTATGCCACGAAGTTCCATCGAATGCTTTCAATTTATTAATAGTTGAGTCGTAATATATCATTCCAGCTTCGGGGTTCCATGGCTCTGTGCTTCTTGGTTTCAAACGCATAACATCATTTATCTGAACAACATCCAAATCAAATTTTCCTTCAATCAACGGATCATCATTTATGGAATTTTTAATAATCAAACGATTAGAAACATCTTCTTCTGGTTCAGCACCATATCCGATAAAGATATTATTAGAACCACTTTGCAATGTTCCACTATGAGAACCGATACACACATTGAAATTTCCATCAACATTTGAAGCTCCAGTATTTTTACCTATAAAGACATTGTATCTGCCATTTTGATTATTTGTTCCGGAAAGTTCGCCAATAAAAACATTACTTTGTCCGATATCATTATCATATCCACTTCGATTTCCTATAAAGACATTATTGGCTCCCTCGAAGGCTCCATTTCCAATATTATGAAAACCAGCATTGTTTCCAATAAAAACGTTTCTATTTCCTAATGTGTTATGAAAACCGGAACGGTAACCCATAAAATTATTATAATCTCCTTCCGTATTTGAATAACCACTTTGGTATCCAATAAATGTATTAAATTCTCCGGTAACAGTTGAATTTTTACCACTGCTTAAACCAATAAAAGAGTTTTTTTCTGTTAATCATAGATATTCACGGTAATTTGTAATACGTAAAATAATTATTTCAATTATTTTATAAAAACATTGAACTCCTTGAATATCAAGTATTTAACACACAATATTTTATTCATTACTTAATTTTATTACGTACACATATTGCTTTTTAGCGTTTGCTAATACATTGATAAAATCTATCTTTAAATATTTCACAACCATCGTAACTTAATATATCAATAGTAGTTAGACATAGTATTCATTTTTTCAAAACAGATTTTATAAATTATATATTTTACTTTATATTCCATATTTAATACGTAGTAACAAAAATGAAAGGAACAAATCAAATAGATTCAATAAAATCCCTGTTTTCATCTGAAGAATAGCACTTACGAATAATGAACATTCGTTAAGTTTAATGATAAAACTTAAATTACTCTAATAATATATTCATGAAATACGTATCATAAATTACCGTGAAAATCTATGTTAATCTTAAAAAATCGGGTGTACTATCATTCATTGCACTTGCTATTTTAAAACCGGATGAAGGTTCCTTCACAAGAATTCTTGTACTATCAGCAGTTACAGTAAGGAAATCAGTATTTCCTTCTCTATTTGCACTGCCAACACCACCAATAGCAAAACCTCCCCGACTACCTCGTCCTGCTCCTACTGTTTCATTCAAATAAAAACGAATGCTATCTCCGGTAGCACTAAAAACTTTATTGCCATCTTCATTTTTTACTTTGATCCCATCAGGATAAACTGCAAAAATTGTATCTCCGGTTACTGTGGATACATAAAATAGTGCTTCGGTTGAAAATAATATTGTAGATATTAGTAAAAATAAAATACTAAAAGTTATCTTTAATTTCATTTTTCCTCCAACTTTTTAAATTATTTTTTCTCCAAAATACTTAATCTTTCTGATAGTGTATCTATTATATCTTGTTGCTCATTTATGGCATTGATCAAGATAGGAATAATTTCATTATAAGCAACAGCTTTATCTCCATTTATATTTTCTTTTACAATTTCAGGAATTACTTTTTCAATCTCTTGAGCAATAACACCATAATGTTTCCCTTCTGGAAATCCCTTTTCTGGATTCTCATCAGTTTTCCAATCGTAAGAGAAACCTTCAATTTTTTTTACTTTTTCTAAAGCATTTTCGATTTTTTGAATGTTTTTATTAAATCGTCTATCGGAAGGACTTGACCAACCTCCAGATGCATAAGCTGAACCTGCAACATAAAGCCTATAAGATCCAGGATTTGTTGTTCCCATTCCAATATTTCCACCATTTTTTATGGTCATAATATCAGCTCCGGAGTTATCGTCACTACGAAAGTGTAAATCCTGATCCGAAGCATTAAAAGCAATTTCAAATTTTTGATTAATAGGATCATCATCATCAACAAATTGAATTGTAGCATCAACTTCATTATCAGCTTGCAAAGATATCATTGGTGAACTCGCTGCAACATTCAATTCCCCATTAATTGTAATAGTATCAGAAGCAAAATTACCATATATTAATGGAGTATCTGTATCAGTATTATCAATATATAGCTTATCGGAGCTTGTTTCATTGTAACCGGATTTGTAACCAATAAACACATTCCTATCTCCATGCAAATTTTCATATCCACTGAAATATCCAATAAAAGTATTGCGGTGTCCATCGGCAAATTGAGACGGATGAACTCCCAAATTTCCACCTCCATGCCCACTGGCTGTACCTAAAAAAGTATTGGAAGAACCAGATTGATAATTTGATCCCGAATGGCTTCCAATAAATGTATTACCTAAGCCGGAACCATTATAAAATCCGCAATTAGATCCAAAAAATGAATTATAACTTCCATCATTCAAAATTCCACTATGATAACCATAGAATGAGTTATATGATCCTTCAGAATTGGTAGTTCCGCTTTCATTACCAATAAAAGTGTTTTTTGCTCCTGAAGTATTACTATACCCACTTCTATATCCTAAAAAATTATTTTTATACCCCGTAACATTTGAAAATCCTGATTTATATCCAATGAAAATATTATTACATCCTTCCCATTCTCCCGGATATATTTCTGTTCCACCTTCTGTTTGAAAGCCTGCATTAAACCCAAAAAACGAATTATATTTCCCATTAGTGATTCCCTGTCCACTTTCATGACCAATAAAATAATTATCTAAAGTCAAATTCATGAGACTTCCTTCATTCCCTTCTTCCATACTTTCTACCCGAAAACCAGCTTCAGAATCTTCTACATAGATTCGGGTGCTATCTGCATCCACCATAAGATAATCCGCATTTAATGGACGATCTGCACTGCCTACACCTCCAATGGCAAAACCACCTCGACTACCTCGTCTGGGGTCTTCCAATTCTTTCAGATAAAATCTAATACTATCTGGAGAGATATTGAAATATTGAGTAAAAGTTGGTCTTGTGGCACTTCCAACTCCACCAATTGCAAATCCACCTCGACTACCTCTTCCGGGAGTTTCAGTTTCATTCAGATAGAATCGTACACTGTCTGCACTAGCACTGAAAACTTTTTGACCTTCTTCATTTTTCACTTTGATACCTGATGGATAAACTGCAAAAATGGTATCTCCCTGTGCATTTGAAACATAAAACAACGCTTCTTCAGCTTGAACAATAGTAATAAATAATATCAATAAAATAAAAATAGTATAGAATTTCATCAAAACCCCCTAAATATTTTCTAATAAAGATTTTGCTTTCCTTATTAGATTTTCATCATTAATTTTCTCTGCTACTTCTAATCCTTTTACAATAATTTTCTTTGCACTATCTAACTTATCAATATTTATCAAAGTCTCACCCTTCCCGATTAATATTTCCGGAATAAGATGCTGAAAACTATTATTTTCAGATATCTTTAGACCAGATTCATAGTGTTCTAATGATTTTGTGATGATATTGTTGTTTCGAAAGGCGTGTCCTAAATTTGCGTGAATGTTTGCTAATGATTCCAGATCATCTGTTTCTTTGGCAATATGTAATGCTTGCTGGTGTTTGTCAATAGCTTTATCAAATTTTTTCATCAATTGAAAAGCAAATCCCATATTATCCAAAATTCTTGTCAATTCTAATTTTAAGCCGAGTTTATAGTTCAAAGCCAATGATTTTTCATAATATTCAATAGCTTCTTTGAATTTTTCCATACCTTCATAAACCCAAGCAATATTGCTATAAGTTCGAGCTATTTGAATTTTTTCATTAATATCTATCGCAATCTCCAATTGGTTCATCAGATATTTCATGGCATTTTCAAAATCACCTAAATATCTGTAAATCACGCCGAGATTACCATAAGCTTCGGAAATTCTGGGTTTGTCATCAATAGAAATAAAAGTATCCAATTCCTTTAAAAAGTAATCCAATCCTATTTGTTGTTTCCCTATCCAAAAGTTCACGATTCCCAGATCTAGATAGGTTAATCCGATCATTTTGAAATTTTTTACAGATAGAAAGTAATTAATTGCTTTTTCCAAAAACGGTAATGCTCTCGAGAAATTTCCTTTCAATTTTTGGATATTAGCATAATCCAAGCTAGTTTTGGCAATTCTTTCTACATCATTAATTTTTTTGCTAAGCTCAAGTGCCAATTTATTAATACTTTCTGCCTGATTAAGATTTCCGAGGGTCTGTAGCAAATATTTTATCTCAATACTTGTATCAATATAATCCATAATCAAGGGGATTTTTTCTTTTTTTATAGTGATATTTACATCAATTTTATCAATGTTAAGTTCATTTTCAATAAGTTTGATCTTGCGCTGATACAATTCCAAAGCCTTTAGGTTACGGAAATTATGTTTTGCAAATTTTCCTGCTAAAGTTAGATATTTTTTTGCTTCTTCAACATATTCCGCTGTTTCGTAATGATAAGAAAGGTCATCAAAATGTGATTCCAGATTCACTGAATATATCTCTTCGATAGTTTTTGCTGCAAGATAATGCAGCTCTCTTAATTTTTGCATCAATTGAGTTTCATAAACAGATTCTCTAACCAGAGCATGCTTAAAAATATATTTTAATTCTTGAAAGGATATCCATATATCTTCCTGAATCCCTTGTAAAACTGTATTCTCATGTTGAGAGCTCTCAATTTTTGTATTTTTTGATGAAAGCATTGCTAAAAGAATATTAAGATAAAACTCTTTTCCCAAAACCGAAGCAGTTCTGATTGCCTCTTTCAATTCTTCAGAAAGTCTATCGGTACGTGCCACAATTATTGAATTTATTCTCGTAGGAATTGAGATATTCTTTGTAATTAGTTCTGCTTTATCATTTATAATTTTATGTTCTTTTAGATATAAAACAATTTGCTCAATGAAAAAAGGATTTCCCTGACTTTTCTCCCTTATCAAAGAGAAAGTTTCCTTAGGAATGGTTTCAATTTTGATGTTTAACTGATCAAAGATAGATTCAATTAGATCACTGGTGCTGTCATTATCCAAATAAGATAACTTTATTCTTTTTTGATTAACTTTTCCTGAAAAAGTGAATTCCGAACCATCAGACAAATATCGGCAGGAAGCTAATATGGCAATTGGAAGCTCTTCTATATTAACAATCAATGTTTCAAAAAACTTTTGCGTATCCACATCAGACCAATGTGCATCATCAATATTAATAATAACCGGCTGATTTTTCGCAATTGCCTTAAAAATGTTTTTTATAGCATACAATGTGTTTTCATATTTTGATTTCGCATCAAGTTCTTCGTAAAGGGAATTTTCCCAAAAAAGGTCAATCAAGGCTCCGATAATAGATTTTGAACGCTCAAGCTCTGTTGAAAACTCCTCATCTACAGTATTTTCAATAATTGAGTTGTAACGAATGATAAAATTGCGTTTATTTATCTTCTCAGAATTGTCATCAGATTGATTGAAATAACTTTGCAGCATATAAATCACTGGATTGAAGCTTTTTTTCAATATCTCATCGCATGGCATATAAAACCAGCAAACCGATTCATCCTTTTGGAAAACTAGCGATTTTATCTCTTCCACTAAACGGCTTTTCCCAATTCCAGCTTGACCATCAATATATAAAATGCCTGCAAAACGCTTAATTTCTGTAGAGAAAATTGGTGAAAGAAATGCAACCGATTCCTCAAGTTCTTTAATTCTTCCTACCATTTTATTTTTATATAAATTTGAACCGACAGCTTTTCTCTTCTCCACCAAAGAATATACAGAAACATCTTTTTTGAAACCCTTGAAATGATATTTATCCTGCAAATTTGTCTTGTAAGTCTCAAGTATATGATAATTTAAGGATTCATCTAACAAAATTGTATTCCAATCGGCTTTCATCATAATTCTGGCTGAAAGATTTACAACATTGCCCAAAGCAGTATATTCACATCGCAAATTACTTCCCACAAAACCGGTAAATGCCGTCCCAAATGCCAAGCCGATTCGATGATCCATTGTGATAACTTTGTGCACACTCAAACTAAAATCTGCTGCCAAGCTAAATAATCTTTCTTGAGCAATAGGTGCACCAAAAATAATTAGAATCACACCACCTTTGTCACCAAAATCAATTTTATTAAAATAACTACCGTACTTTTTTGAAAGATCAATTATTTCAGACAGATTTTGGAGTAAATCACTATTTTCTTTGAAGGAAACGAAACAGGAAACAATTTGGCGAAATTCTCCATTGAAAGTTTGTTTATAGAGGTTTTCAGAGAAAAATTCGGGAATATCAATCTTAAATTTTCTTATGAATTTATTCTGAGCAAGAGGATTTGTTTTTTTTAATAGATAACAATTATCACGTGTTTTCTGATAAATTATTGCTGAATTATTTATCAGTTTTTTAATTGATTCGTCAAAAACGATTTGTCCTTTTTGTGCTAAATGTTCATTTTGTGAACTTATATCTATTGCTATTCCGCGAAAGTAATAGGAATTCTGATTTTTATTTTTAATAATCTGCCAATCTATCAATCCGTATGATATTCCAATTTTTACATGAAGATCAAATGTCCCAAATTTTGTTTTTTGAATGCCATTAAAAATGAAGTTTTCCCTTATTAAATCTGCTGCTTCCAAAACCATTTCAACATTTGTATCTAAGAAAATCGCTGTAAAAGCATCACCGGCAAAAGTAGAGATAAATCCATAGTGGTCATAAATATTTTGAATTGACGGTGTAAAAACTTTGTTGATAATATTAGAAAGAATTTCCGCTCCTTCTTTACTAATTTTCATCAAATTCTGCGTCATAGCGGTAAATCCCGAAATATCAATGAACATAGAAAACGCTGTGAGTTCACCATTGTAATTACCATTTTGAAATTGTTGAAGTATGAATTCAGGTATTAATTGTCTCAAACAATCCTCCAAATCATCATTTAAATAAATATTTTGTAAATATGCTATTTGATAATATTCTGTCAAATATTTTAGATGAGCCTTTCAATTATAGACTCTGAGAAACAATCATATATAATTCATTCCGGTAATTTGCTCACATATCTAAAAAAATATCTTTAAAATATAAATAATCCTCTTGACTATATATTTAATAATTTATATTAGCTGTAATATGAACTTAATAGAAAGAAATATTGAGAAATTAAAGAAGCTGTGTATTAAATATAATGTATTTCAACTATACATATTTGGTTCTGTTTTGAATGAGCATTTTAATAACGAAAGCGATATTGATTTTCTCGTATCATTTGGAAAGCTTGAATTAGAAAAATATGCAGACAACTATTTTGACTTTAAATTTTCTTTGGAAGACTTATTTAAGAGGAAGATTGATTTGTTAGAAGATAAGGCAATCAAAAATCCATTTTTGAGACAATCAATTAACACTTCAAAAAAACTAATATATGGATAGAGAAATAAAAATATGGTTGTTTGATATTAATTCTGCGATTGCAGAAATAGATGAGTTCTTTGAAAAAGGTCGTATGATTTTCGAAAACTATACAAAAGATATCAAAACAAAACGAGCAGTGGAACGAAATCTTGAAATAATTGGTGAAGCGGTAAAAAGAATTCTGAATAAAGAAAGCAATATAATTCTTACAAATGCTCGAAAAATAGTTGCTACAAGAAATCGAATTATTCATGGTTATGATACAATTTCTGATGAAGTAATTTGGGGAATAATAATTAAGCATTTACCAAAACTAAAGTCAGAAGTTGAAAAATTGATGAATGAATAAGATCATATTACTTTCATTAATTTCGCTGACATTATTTTCTTGTAGTGTAACATATTATCTTGGACAATTTAAAATTGAAATAATTGATTCATATCACAAAGAAAGAATTGCAGCTATTAAAAACATCAAGCAAATTGCAAATGACAATCTTTTGTATTTAGACTCTTTAAATACTAATAATGATACATTAGCTTTTTATGGACCACCCTACAATTATATTCAGTTTCTTTTCAGCGAAAATTCATCACAAAATTCCTTGATAATAAAATTTGATTATGATGGTAGATTATCTGATCAGGAAACTACAGATAAAATTTACTTTAATTTTGTGAACCATCTAAAAACAATTTATCAAGAAAGGATAAACTATAAACTTTTAAAAAGTAAAACACTTAAATAAATCCCAGTTTCTTTACAAGTATATTTGACAAAGAAATCACTAAAATAATTTTTGTAAGCGATGGCTAAAGAATAAATTGGAGATAAAATGAAAATAAAAATGAGTTTTTGGATTATGATAATTGTAGCAATGAATGTTTGTGGGAATTCAATCTTTTCTTTTGATGGAATGCCACTAACTTACTATGGAGATGATATTTATGGACAAGGAATGGGTGATACGAGTTTAAGTGATCTTTTTAGAATTAATACAAATTATCATAATCCAGCAAATGCAGTTACGGCAAATAAAGTGATTTTTTCTACAGCTACAACTTTGGGTTATCAATGGTATATGGATGAAAATAATGGTTATCGTGATAATGGATTATTTTTTCCCTATTTTTCTTTAAATGTTCCTATCCGAAATCATAAATTTGCATTTAGTTACAATTCTTATATGGCGGGAAACCTACAAAATGAGCAAAATCTTTTCTGGACTGCGGATGATGGCACTGAATATAACTACACCGAGGAAAATAAGATAAGTTCAAATATCTATAAAATAAATCTGCTTTATGCCCTAAAAAACAAATATGTTAATATCGGAATTAGTGCTGATTATTATTTTGGACATGAAATTATTTTTAAAGAGATGGATTTTGATAGTTATGGAATGAATGACACAAAATATGAGATAGAAAAAACATTTAAAAGTGCAGGTTACACAATTGGATTGTCAAAAAGATATAAAAATATTTCTCTCGGATTTTCTTATAAAAGTAAAGCCGAATTAACAGGCGATGAGATATATCGTTACAATTTCACACCCGGCACGGATACTATTCAGGATGGAAATAACTTACTTGAAATTCCTGCAACGTATTCCACCGGAATCACCATAAAATTATTAGAAAAATTAAAATTCAGCATAGCAAATCATTATGAATTATGGGAAGATACAAGTTACGACGAATCATTGGAAAATTCTTATAAAGTTGGATTTGGAATTGCTTATGAACCGCTTAGTGGTTTTGGAAATTGGTATGAAAAAATACCGGTTCGAATGGGTTCATATTATCGAACTCTGCCTTTCAAAAAAAATAATGAAACAATTGGAGAAAAAGGTATCACTTTCGGATTATCAATACCTTTCAAAGCTCCCGGCAAAAGATTGGATTTGGCACTTGTCTATTCTTTACGAGGCGAAGTATCAAAACATGGAATCAGAGATAAAAATCTTCAATTATCACTTGGGATAAGCGGTTTTGATATTTTCTCAAAACGATTAAAGAAGATCGGACACCGCGATATTCCTAAGGCGGATTATTAGGCAATTTATGAAATTCAAATGGATTTATACCGATATTTCTGAAAAACCACTCCTTGATCAGATCAAAATAAGTAGAAAATTAGATAAAGATTTTTTTAAGGAAGGATTAGGGAATATTCATACTCTTCCGAAATTGAAAGATATTGAAAAAGCCTCTAATCGCATTATTCAGGCTGTTTCTTCTCAGGAAAAGATGATAATTTTCGGTCACGATGATTTGGATGGAATTACTTCTACTTTTATTTTATATGATTTTCTTACAAAAATTGGGTCGAAAAATCATTATTACCATATTCCGAATCGTTTTACTGAAAATCATGGTTTACAGGATAATTTTATTGAGCGAGTTCAAAACCTTAATTGTTCATTGGTTATAACTGTTGACGGTGGGATATCATCTTATGATGCTGTTGAGAAAATAAATAACTTTGGTTGTGATGTTATCATTACCGATCATCATTTGATTCCTAAAAAATTACCGAAAACTCTCGCTATTGTGAATTCCAAACAAATCAATTGTCCGTTTTTGTTTGATCAATTAGCCGGAGTTGGGGTAACTTATTTTCTAATCGTTGAGATGGCGAAGCAATTAGATATTGAAATCCCATCTAATTATATTTTCTGGGTAGCTGTTGGCACAATTGCCGATCGTGTTCCTTTAGTAAATTTAAATCGTAACATTGTTCGAGAAATGATAAAAGTTTGGTCAAAAATTGATGATGAAACTCTGGATTGCTTTGTGAAAAAATATTGGAAACCGGATTCTCTTGATTCTAAATATTCATTGATCAGAAAAATAATATCTGTTTTCAATAATGGCAGAGAAAAAGGTGGTGAACACAAAGCTTTGCAAGTTTTATTAGCAAAAGATAAACAGAAATTTAAGCTTCTAACAGATTTGGCTGAACAACAAATTGAGCAGGAAAGAGTTTTAAAAAAAACTTCAGAATTTATTGCAAATATTGTTCCGAGTGAGTTATGTTCCTATTATATTTATTTTGATAACAATGGAGAAATCCCTTATAACTTGCTCGGATATTTTGCTTCTCAAATTTCCGGAAAATATTTAATTCCAACTGTTTTTCTCAAACGAAAAAATGGAAGTATTGTTTGTGAAGCTCGTTGTACAGAAGGATTTAATTTAGTAGAATCTTTCAATTTTTGCCAAGATTATTTAGTCCAATATGGTGGACATGTCAAAGCTGCCGGGTTTTCTACAAAAGAGGAATATCTTGAAGGATTTATAAGCAAATTCAAAGAATATATCCAAATTAATGAGCAAGCGATTTTAGATAACAAAATTATTAAAGTGGATGCTGTTCTTGATTTTTTTGATCCGTTAAAAAAGAAATGGCTTAAAGATGTGAATTTAAACGATCTACATCCTTTTGGAGAAAATAATCAAATTCCAAATGTGTTGATAAAAAATGTTGAATATCCAAAGGATTTTGATGAATTAAAATTGAAACAAAATGGTAACATATATCAAAATAATAAATTGTATAATGTAGTTATCTCAATGAAGCAAGCAGAGTTAACAATTATTGATTATGAATTAAATAAAACTTAATCAGACTTGCTTCGTAGCGAATGATAATGAGTATGAAGCGAGAATGATGGCAGGTTCGTATAATTCTCAAAATCCGCTCGGGATTTAGAATAATGATTAAAGAGGTTTAATAAATGAAAGTAAATTATGAACTGTGTGACATCTGTGGAACCTGTGCCGGAGTTTGTCCGGTAGATGGCATAGAAATTGGTGAATTTAAAGTAAATATTGATAATGAAATTTGTATAAACTGTTTAAAATGTCTGAAAGTGTGTCCGATAAAAGCTATTGAGGAAGGTGTCTCATGACAAAATCCAAATATGATGTAGTTGTAATCGGAGCAGGACCAACCGGAAGTACAGCTGCAAGATTTGCAGCGGAAAACGGAGCAAGTGTTTTAATACTAGAAAGAGATCGCGAACCCGGAATTCCGGTACGATGTGCAGAAGGCGTTTCTCATGCCGGTTTAATCAGATTCATTGAACCTGATCCCAAATGGATTGCTGCTAAAATCGAAGTTGCAAAATTAATATCTCCCAATGGAGAAGTTGCTTATATGCACCAAAATGGAACCGGATATGTTTTGGAACGCAGAATTTTTGATACGGAATTGTGCAATATTGCCTGTTCAAAAGGAGCTGAACTTCTCACAAAAGCAGATGCAATCGGTTTAATCTTTGAAAATGAGAAAATCATTGGAGTAAAATATAAATATCTCGGTGAGATCAAGGAAGTTTTTTGCAATATCGTGATCGGAGCTGATGGAATCGAATCTCGGGTTGGTCGTTGGGCTGGCATCAAAACGGATTTAGCTTTGGAAGATGTAGATACTTGTGTTCAATACACAATGACGAATATTAATCTTGATGAAGAAGCTTGTGAATTTTATTTCGGACAAAATGTTTCACCCGGTGGCTATCTCTGGGTTTTTCCAAAATCAAAAACTACAGCAAATGTGGGAATCGGAATTGCCGGACATCTTGCAGAAAAAAAAGGTCCTAAAGAATATTTGGATGAATTTATTGAAAAACGATTTCCAAATGGGAAAATAAATTATACGGTTTTTGGTGGAGTTCCTACTGCTGCAACGCTTAAAGAGATTGTCAAAGATAATATTATGTTAGTTGGTGATGCTGCGAGACAAGTAAATCCGATTACCGGTGGCGGGATAATCCAAGGAATGGTTGCAGCAAAAATATGTGGAATAATCGCCGGAGAAGCTGTTCAAAATAGCAAATTTGAGAAGAAATTTCTGAAAAAATATCGCAAAGAATGGGATAAAGAATTGGGAAATAACCAGAAAGTCATGTTTTCTCTCAAAGAAAAATTTATGTGTATGACTGATGAACGATTCAATAATTTGGTGAAATTCTGCAATAGTGTTCCCCAAGAAGAGTTCACTACGGCTGCATTGTTCAAGAGAGCAGTAAAAGATGATCCCAAATTAGTTTTGGATATCGCCAAAGCATTTGTGGTGAGTAAATTGAAAAAATAAAGTTCTCAAAAAAAATGAAGGAGAAAAATCTCAAAATATAAAAAACAAATAATAACCATAACAAAAAGGGAACGGAGAAATATTTATGCCAGAAGTTAGTAGATTTTTAGGAATAGTAATAGCCATGTACCATAAAGAGCACGGAATACCGCATTTTCACGCTAAGTATGGTGGATAAACAGGAGTTTTTTCTATTGAAGAATTGAAACTTATTGAGGGAAGATTACCGAAAAGGATAATTTCTTTAGTTTTGGAATGGGCTTTTGATCACCGCGAGGAACTAATGGAAGACTGGAATTTAGCAAATCAAAAGAAACAATTGAACAAAATAGAACCACTTGTATAGGAGTCAACTATGCACTTTGTAAAAAAAGTAAGTTATGTAAAAAATTATGTATTAAAACTGACTTTTGAAAACAATATAATAAAAATCGTAGATTTAAGAAAACATCTTGAAGGTGAAATATTTGAATTATTAAAAGAAATTGAATATTTTCAAAAAGTAAAAATAAATCCTGATATTGATACAATTGTTTGGCCAAACGAAGCTGACTTTTCACCAGATTTTTTGTTTCAAATTGGTAAATAAGAAGACTTAACATTAAAAGGAATCCCAAAAAATATGCTTGATAAACAGAAAAAAGAGATCTATCGTAAGTCAATCCATGTAAGCTCAATGATTCTGCCTTTAGCTTTTAGATATCTTTTTCACAGTAATCGAAAATATATTTTTTCTTTTTTAGTTCCCTTGACATTAGCTTCTCTGCTTGTAGAAATTATTCGATTGGAACACAAAAATTTCAAGAGAATATTTTATAATATTTTTGGAATTATGCTCAGAAAACATGAGGTTCATGATTTTACCGGAGCAACTTATCTTCTGATTTCAGCAATTTTATGTATTGCTGTTTTTCCCAAAGATATAAGTTTTATAGCTCTTTCATTTTTAGCAATTGGTGATACTTTAGCAGCAATTATTGGGATCCCTTTTGGGAAAAGAAAACTTTTCGGTTCAAAAAAGAGCTTGGAAGGTAGTTTAAGTTGTTTCATTGGAACATTTGTTTTTGCTCTTTTTTTCATACATCCCTTGGTAGCTTTATTCGGAGCAATTGCAGCAACAACAGCTGAATTTTCCAATATTCCCTTGGATGATAATTTTAAAATTCCAATTTTTTCAGGAATTGTAATGTCTATTATGAATATTTTTGTGTAATTTGTGGCTTAACAAAAAATCTTGAAACCACGAGCCGACCAAAGGGAGACCTGCGAAGCTCATTTACACGAATTAACACGAATTGAAGAATTTTAAGAATAAATTTTAACGAAATATCAAGTTCTCACTCATTCCGAAAGCGTTTGGGATATTGAGAACGATAAATGAGTATTACAAAGACAAACTTCGTAACGAGTTATTAAACTTGGTGACTTAGCGTCTTTGCGAGAGACTATTTTGATTAATTAGGTATAAAAATGAAATTATCTTTTGTAATCCCCGTATTTAATGAGGAAAAAAGTCTGAAAATACTGTATTCGGAAATTATTGCAAATGTAATGAATTATGAATACGAAATAATATTCATTGATGATGGCAGTACTGATACCAGTTTTTCTGAAATGCAGAAATTAACTGAAATAGATAGTAATGTAAAAGTAATTAAATTTAGAAAAAACTTCGGAAAGGCTGCCGGCTTGCAAGTTGGTTTCTCGGAAGCAATTGGTGATGTCGTTTTCACAATGGATGCAGATCTTCAGGATGATCCTAAGGAAATACCACGCTTTTTAGAAAAACTTGAGGAAGGATTTGATCTGGTTACCGGTTGGAAAGAGAAAAGAAAAGATCCAATCTCAAAAACTTTACCTTCTAAAATTTTCAATTCTGTTGTTTCAAGCTCTTTTAAATTAAAACTTCATGATTACAACTGCGGATTTAAAGCATATCGGAAAGAAGTCGTCAAAGAACTTGATATTTACGGAGAGATGCATCGTTATGTTCCGGCATTGGCTCAAGAAAAAGGATTCCGCATTGCAGAAATTCCTATTCATCATCGCAAACGTGAATTCGGCAAATCAAAATATGGTATTGAACGTTATTTACGCGGTTTTTTGGATTTATTGACGGTAAAACTGGTCACGAATTATATGCACAGTCCTCTTTATTTATTTGGTGGAATTGGCTCACTTTTTGGTTTTGCAGGATTTTTGATTGGTATCTACCTTACAATTTTAAAGTATGGCTATCATCAATCTTTAAGCAACCGTCCTCTTTTGTACTTATCAGTTTTGTTGATAACTATCGGTTTTCAACTTTTTTCATTAGGTTTGCTGGGAGAATTGATGGTAAATCAAAGTCGTAAATTAAATAGACAAAAGAAAATTTCTATAGATAGTAAAATTAATTGTTAGTATATTTATTAGATAATTTTTGGAGGATATATGACCAATCACATTGAGAAATTTTTAGAATTAATGAAAAAGGAAAGAATTGACCCAAAAGTTCAAGAATCGTTTCAAAAATATTATAAACAAGTTCAAAAAGGTGCCACCGGAAAATTATCCGAATCAGAAATCGTTCCTCCTCAAAAGAAAAATCTGATAGATTATGAAGAATTAACGAAAAGCCAAGATAATCTATTGGGTAAACTTGTTGTAATTAAACTGAATGGTGGTTTGGGAACAAGTATGGGACTCAAAAAAGCCAAATCGCTTCTAAATGTTAAAGATGATTTAAACTTTTTAGATATTATATCGCAACAAATTTTATTTTTGCGAAAAGAAAAACAAAATAATATCCCGCTGCTTTTTATGAATAGCTTCAACACTCGGGAAGATACATTGAACTATCTCAAAAAATATAATAATCTAAAAATTGAAGGTGTCCCTTTAGATTTTATTCAGAATAAATTTCCCAAAATTAGAAAAGATGATCTTTCTCCCTTGAAAAGTAAAAACGAAAATTCCAATTGGAATCCACCCGGACATGGAGAAATATATTTGGCAATGCAGATTTCCGGTGTGTTACAACAGCTTTTAAACAAAGGAATTGAGTATGCTTTTATCTCTAATGCTGATAATCTCGGAGCTGTAATTGATGAATCAATTTTAGAATTATTCGATAGAGAAAATATCCCATTTTTGATGGAAGTATGTCGCCGTACGGAAATGGATAAAAAAGGCGGACATCTTGCTGAAACAAAAGACGGACAATTAATCTTGCGTGAAGTAGCACAGTGTCCGGATGACGAAATGGCTGAATTCCAAAATATCGAAAAATATGGTTATTTTAATACAAACAATCTTTGGATAAATTTAAAATCTCTATCAGATAAAATTGCTGAAAACAAGGGAATTATCCCACTTCCATTAATTCTGAACGAAAAAAATGTGGATGGTATTGATGTTTATCAAATCGAAACTGCTATGGGAGCAGCAATCAGTATTATTGAGAATTCAAAAGCTGTGATAGTACCTCGTTCACGTTTTTTACCAGTAAAAAAAACTAATGATCTCCTAATGATCTGGTCGGATATTTATGAGCTTAGGAAAGATTATTCTTTAGTTCGCTCAGCAGGAGTTAAGAAAAATCCAACAATTGAGCTTGATGAGAAGTTTTATAAAAATATTGAACAATTGCAAGAACATTTTAGAGACGAAATTCCTTCTCTAAAAAAATGTCAAAATCTTACAATTGGCGGTGATGTATATTTTGGGAAAAATGTAGAATTTATTGGTGATGTAGAAATAGCTGTTTCTATGAAAACCAGAATTGAAAATAGAATTTTTAATAATGCGAAGAAAGATGAGCAGAGTGATAACTGGAGATAATT
Source organism: Candidatus Cloacimonadota bacterium (assembly GCA_021108315.1). Taxonomy (GTDB): domain Bacteria; phylum Cloacimonadota; class Cloacimonadia; order Cloacimonadales; family TCS61; genus JAIORE01. The sequence goes on along the minus strand of JAIORE010000099.1, from coordinate 37,455 downwards.
ATGCATACTGTAAGAATTGAAATTTTAAAAGAAATCGAGCTTTTACCAGAAGAAAAATTAAATGAAATATATGAGCTTATACATTTTTTCCGATTAGGTTTACAAAGAAGCAAAAGTAAAAACAAATCAATTATGGATTTCGCAGGTATCTGGAAAGATTTGTCAGATAAAGATTTCAATGAGTTTTCACATGAGATGAAAATACGTAGAAAAAATGCTTTCAATTCAAGGAGAGATTTTGAAGCAAGTAATGATTGATACAGATATATTATCTCTCTTCTTTAGAGGAAATGAGAAAGTAAAAGAGCATTTTGAAGAGTATTTAAATGAATTTGAGATGATTAATATCAGCATAATAACTTATTATGAAATATTGAGTGGACTAAAATATAGAGATTCTAAAAAGATATTAACATCCTTCTTAGAATTTGCTGAACAAAATAAAATTATTTCTCTAACTCTGGAATCTATTGATATATCATCAAACATTTATTCAATATTAAGAAAACAAGGTAATCCTCTTGATGATATAGATTTACTAATTGCCGGAATTGCAATTTCGAATGATATGATCTTTGTAACACACAACACAAAGCACTTTAATAGAATTGAAAATTTGATTATTGCAGATTGGACATTATAGATGGAGAATTAGAAATGATATCAGAAAATCTAAAAAAAATCAACCTCAAAATCAAAGAAATTTGTAAAAAAAACAATATTTCGCAAAACGATATTATGCTTTTGGCTGTGACTAAAACTCATCCTCTTGAAAAAATAGAAGAAGCTTTAGAAAATGGAATTTCTTATATTGCAGAAAATAAAGTTCAAGATGCCGGAAATAAAATTCCATTCATAAAAAACAGCTATAAAGAGTTTCATTTTATTGGACATTTACAATCAAATAAGATAAATAAACTTCTTAAAATCAATCCAACCTTGATTCACTCAATTGATAAAATTTCTACAGCAAAAAAATTAAATGAGCAACTACAATCACTTGGAAGAATTCAAAATATTTTGATTCAAGTGAATACTTCAGGAGAAGAGAGCAAATCCGGTATTAATCCAAAAAATACAATTGAATTCGTTAAATCCATTTCCAAATTTGAAAATCTTAAAATCAAAGGATTAATGACTATTGGAATGTTTACAGATGATAAAAAAATCATTCGGAATTGCTTTAAAGATTTGAGATTATTATTTAATGAAATCAAAGATATGGAAATTAATAATGTTGACATGAAGTATCTTTCTATGGGAATGAGTAATGATTTTGAAATTGCTTTGGAAGAAGGAGCAAACATCATAAGGCTTGGTAGTATTATTTTTGGAGCAAGGGAATATTTTTGAATTTAACATTTAATATTGAATATTTGATTTCGGACTCTCCAGACTATCTGCCTGTCCCATAAGAAAAAATAACTACACTGGGATGATTAATAATTTCTCCGTCTAAGTTTTGTCCATGAAAATCTATGGCAAAAAATCTTTGCATATTTAAGGTGAATAAAAAGAATTTAAGGGAAAATAATGTTGATAAAAGTTTTGATTTATCTTGGATTTATAACAATATCATACTGTTTAGGATGTTTATCTATAGCTCGCTTGATTGCCAGAAAATATCGAAGTATGAATATTTCTAAAGTTGGAACAGGGCATCCTGATACGGAAAATATTTATTGTAATATTAGTAAAGCTTTAGGAATTTTAGCCGGAATTGCAGATTTCAGCAAAATGTATCTTTATCTTTTTCTGATAAGGTTTCTGACATTACGTTTTTTACCGGAATTTACTGCTGAGGAGATAATGACAAATCCATTGTTTCTATCACTTGGTTTTGTAATGATTATTGGACATTGTTTACCGGCAGATCACCATTTCAGAGGTGGAAGAGGAATTTTTACCTATATGGGATTAGTTACTTTTTTTGCTCCCTATCCAATGATCATAATTGCTTTCATATCGTTATTTCTCGTATTTTTTTTCAAGCAAATCCGTTTTGCACAATATATGATTGTTTTACTTCCACCTTTTATAAATTTTTTATTCCCTGGCGGAAAAGAATTTATAGGAAAAATGTTTATTGTAGCTCTTCTTATGATTATAATCAATTTTTTCGTTTCAAAAAGATTAGGTGAAATATGATAAAGATCATCCCTGTTGAAACAAAAAAAGATTTGCAAAGATTCATAAAACTTCCTTTCCGCTTGTATAAAAATGATCCGAACTGGATTCCACCCTTGATCATGGATATGAAAACAAAGTTTAATCCTCAGAAAAATCCCTATTATGAACATTCTCAGGTTCAACCTTTTTTAGCTGAAAGAAATGGTAAAATTATCGGTAGAATCACAGCTCAGACAAACACTCAGCACAACAAAGCACATAATGATAAAGTCGGTTTTTTTGGTTTCTTTGAATCTATTGATGATCAGAAAGTACCTGATAAATTATTTGAAACTGCCTATAATTGGTTGCAGAAAAAAGATTGCGATACAATGAGAGGACCGATGAATTTATCGGTGAATGACGAATGTGGACTTTTGATAGACGGATTTGATTCTCCACCTTATGTTTTGATGACTCATAATAAGAAATATTATGTGAATCTTATTGAGAAATCAGGATTATCAAAAAAAATGGATCTTTATGCTTACAAAGTTCCTGTTACGAAAGCACCGGAAAGAATAGAAAAACTTGCTAAAAAATTAGAAAAACGAGGAAAATTCACCATCAGGTCATTATCTACGAGAAAAGCTCAATTAAAAGAAGATATAAAAACTACTTTTGAAATTTATACAAAAGCTTGGGAAAATAATTGGGGAGATGTTCCCATGACCAAATCAGAATTTGATAACATTGTAAAAGAGATGCTTATCTATGTTCGTCCGGAATTTGTTTATATCGCTGAAGTTGACGGGAAACCAGCCGGATTTTCACTTACTCTGCCGGATTATAATTTTGTTTTGAAAAAAATGAACGGTTATCTTTTCCCTATTGGAATTTTCAAAGCTCTATATTATAAAAACAAAGTTACTCGTTTACGTGTAATCGCTATGGGTGTTATCAAAGAATATAAAAATAGAGGAATAGATATTGCCTTTTATGCAAAATCATTCGAAACAGCTAATAACCACAGGATTAAATGGACGGAAGCCGAATTTTCGTGGATATTGGAGAACAATAAGATAATGAATCGAATTGCTAAAAATTTAGGTGGAGTAATTCATAAAACATACCGAATTTATGATAAGAAAATTGCATATTGAAGAATTGAATATTTATCTCCGTGCTCTCTGTGAACTTAGCAGTTTATTGTTTGTTTTGTTAGTTTTGTTCGTTGCTAAAAAATTGAAGGAACTATAAAATATTTATATGAAAATAATACACAATTCAAAATTACGTCCTATTGATCTTATCTCAATTTATTTTAGTTTATTTAGTCTTATTCTCGTTATTTTTTTCTGGGATAGAATCGAAAAAGCTTTTTTGCATCTGTTTGTTTTTAGTGCAGTTGTAGTATTTGCTTATTATATTGATCCAATCTACCAAAAAACTCAAAATAAATTTATTAGAGTTATTAGAGATTGGTATTCTTTACCGTTTATTCTCCACCTTTTTGAAGTATCTTCCGATATGAATAAAATTATTTTCTCTGATTTTGTTGATCCTTTTTTTCAAAATATTGATCAAATAATTTTTGGTTATCAACCGGCTTTGATCTGGGGAAAAGTTTTAGATAATTATTTTTGGCAGGAACTTTTTCATTTTGCTTATTTTGCTTATTATCTATTTATTTTATTATACGTTTATTTTTATATAAAGGATAAGCAATCTCATGCAAGATATATGTTTACACTCTTATTTATCTTTATTTTCTGCACAATTACTTATTATTTATTACCTGTAATTGGTGGCAGATGGTGGGAAATAATGGAAAACTACAGAACATTAACGATTGAATACCGCTATGGAATTTTTACGAGAATTATGGCATTTATCTATCGAAATACAGAGCATCAAGGTGGAGCGTTTCCCAGTTCTCATGTTGCAATTACTATTGGGATAAATCTATCTGCATTTAATTTTAATAAATTAATTGGTTGGTTAATTCTTCCTATTACCATTTTACTAACTATTTCTACTGTTCATTGTCATTATCATTATTTCATTGATACTATTTTTGGAATAATTTACGGAGTTGTTTTTTATTTTTGGGGAAACAATTTCTACAACAAATTAAAGGTGAATCAACATAATGTTTAATCTCTCTTTTTTGAATTCAGGAATCCTCTCTCTCGCTTTTGCGGCTCTTATTCCGCTTATTATCTATCTTTTTGCAAAGAAAAAACCACATAGAATCATTTTTAGTTCAATTCGGTTTATTAAAGAAAGTCAGCAAAAACAAAAAGCTAAGCTTAATCTTAAAAACATAATTTTACTGTTGATTAGAATGTTGATTATTCTCTTCACAATTTTGGCAATATCTCGTCCCACTATGAAACTACCTTTTTTGAAAAATAACACTACTCATCCTAAAACAGCAATTGCGGTAATTATTGATAATTCATATAGTATGGACTATCTTGTTGATACTCAAACCGAACTGGGAAAAGCAAAAAAAATTGCTGAAAAAATAAATCAGATTCTATCAAATGATGATATAACTGTAATTTATACTTTAGACAAAAACTGGAATAAAGTGAACAGTCAATTAGTTTATGGGAAAATGGATGAGAAAAAAATTCGTTCAATCAAAGTAATTCCATCTTTTACTCCTTTGTCAGATATAATTCTGGAAGCTCAGGAAAAATTGAAACAAAGCCATATTCCCAATCAGGAAATTTATGTGATATCCGATTTGCAAGAACAGAAATTACCAGAGAAATTAGAAACAAATCTGTTTTTTATTCCCACTTCATCTCCAGAAAAAAGGTTGAATATTAGTTGCCAGAATGTGTTATTAACAAATGATTTTGTAAAAAAAAGTTTTAATAAAAAACTAACTTTTGAAGTTGTAAATCATGCAAATTTTGAACAAGAAGATATTATCTGTCGTTTATTTATGGATGGCAGAACAATTTCCGAAAAAGTATCATCCATTAATCCGTTTCAACGCAAACAGGAAAATTTTCAATTGGAATTGGAAAGATCAGGTTGGCATTCAGGTTATGTGGAAGTGAAGAATGAAAGATTAGCCTATGATAATAGATTTTATTTCAGTTTTTATTACAACCATAATCCGCAAGTAGCCATTATTTCAGATGAAAATTATTTGCCGATGCCTTTGGAAAGTATGTTGGAAATCTACTCACATGGTTTGGGAAATATCCATTTTTTGAACTTGGAAAATACAAATATTGAAGATTTATTAATTTATGATAATATTATTGTAATTCAAAAGAAAGATATTTCCGGTAGATTGAAATTCCTTCTAAAAAACCTTTCAGATGAAGGAAAAAGATTCCTTTTTGTAGCAGATATGAATCTCACAGATAATGCAAAAGAATTCATTTCTAATCTTTTCAACCTAAAATTTGAAAAATATATTTCTCCTCCCGAAAATCATAATCTTGATTTTGCAAACTCTTTTCATCCGATTACAAAAATGTTAAATATTGAACCTGTTTTGATTTCCGATATGTGGAAAATTTCGACTAAATCAACAGTTTTGTTACAAGCGGAAAACGTTCCTCTATCCATCGTTAATAATAATTCTGTTTTATGGCTTTTTGATTGTAACAGCATGCAAAATCCATTTCTGTTAGATCATTCATTTCCTGTATTTGCATATCGAACCTTACAATTTCTAACTGATGATTTTGTAATGGCAAAAAACTCAATCGTGAATCAAAAAATACGATTAAAAACAGATCAGATTATTCTTCCAGACGGAACATCTCTCAATCATAGCAAAAATTTGTTCACTCCTTCCCAAACAGGTCTTTATAAATTGGACGAAAATGGCTCAACTATTGCTGTAAATCTGGATTATCAGGAAAGTGATTATGTAAGATTTTCCAAAATAAAAATGAAAAATGTACATTTTCTTGATAAGAATTGGGAACATAATATTTTGCAAGCCCGTTACGGATATGAGATTTGGAAATTTCTTCTGATATTTGTACTACTTTTATTTCTTCTGGAAATGATTATTGTGAAACACAGTGAAAGAAAGTAATAGAAGTATAACGCAAACAATCTTGTTTGTGTCCTTGCCCAAACAGGATTTTAAATCCCGAGTCGGGTTTTGAACTTTTATAAATTGAGAAAATTCTTAAGTAATTGGTAATGCACATAGGTACACTTTTTATCATTAACTTTCAAAACTCGACTCGAGATTTTATGCACAAACAGAATTGTTTGCGTTACAGCATCAAAACCTACTAAAAACTTATGAAAAAAATAATCCTGATTGATAATTTCGATTCTTTTACTTATAATTTGAAACAAATTTTAGGATTTTATTTTGATGGTTTCGTAGAAGTTCGCAGAAATAACGAGATTGACATTCTATACATTCAAAAAAATAATTTTTCCGGAATTGTAATCTCTCCTGGTCCGGGTAAACCAAATGATGTTCCTTTTTCAAAAGAAATAATCTCTAAATTCTATCAAGTAAAACCTATTTTAGGGATTTGTCTTGGGATGCAATGTCTTAACGAAACTTTTGGTGGAATTACCATTAAAGCAGATTATCCTGTTCACGGTAAAACAAGTAAAATATCTCATTCAAAAACAGGAATTTTCAATGATATACCTCAAAATATTGAAGTTGCCAGATATCATTCACTAATCATAGATAATTTGCCATCATCTTTAGAAATAACTGCTAAAAATGAGAGTGGAATAATTATGGGAATTCAGCATAAAAAATATCCTCTTTTTGGCTTGCAATTTCATCCTGAATCTTTTCTCACTCAGTTTGGAAAAGAAATTATCCTTAATTTCTTAAAATTTGTTAAGTAGATATAGATGATTTCATAAAAAGTATAAAATATTAACAAGCATATCATTTTGAGCGTAGTTGAAAGTTCAAGTAGATCTACAAGCGATAAAAAAAATCAACTAATCTCAGAATGAGTATATTTTATAAGTACTTTGACAAAAGTTTTCAGGGGTTTTTTCTCTTGGTCAACAAGAAATAGCTTCCGGAAAATATATGATCAGGTACTTACATCTTCACCCAAGCTGAATGAGAAGTACAATATTAAATCTATTTCTTAATCTTATCTAATTGCTGATGACAAAGATCAATACCAGCTTTATACGAACAAGCATTAAACAATGATAGTGCTTTCTCTAACTTTTCTTTAGCTTTATCAAAATTTCCCTGCTCTATTTCGTTCATTGCCCAATTGAAGAAAGCATTACCTTCTCCATGTATATCACCAATTTCGTTAAGCATATTTTGTTGCATAAAATAATACTCTTCAGCTTGAGAATAATTTTTCTCAACTTTAGCCAAATTCCCTAAATTTCCATAAGTATGTGCAATTCCCTCTTTATCTTTCAATTTTTGCTGGATTTTCAAATTTTTCTTATAGATCAATTTTGCATCTTGATAATTTTTTAAATCAAAATAAATATCTCCCATTTGATCATTTGCATAAGTAACACCAATAATATCTGAAACTTCTTGGCAAATATTTTTTGAATCTTCTAAATAATTCAAAGCTTTACTGTAAAACTTTTGCCTATAATATACTTCTCCAATGTTGTAAATAATGATTCCCTCTTGCACACGATTACCTACAGAATGTGAAATTCTTAATGCTTTATTATAATTTTCCAAAGCTGATTCGTACTTACCTTCTACTGAGTAGATTGCAGCAATATTGGTGAGAAGAATGGAACTTGCGTGTTTGCTACCGATTTCTACTGCAATTTTCAGAGATTTCTTATAGTATTCCATAGCCTTTCTTTTATCTCCTAAACGAGCATGAACTATACCAATATTAAGAAGAGCACCTTGGATTAAAACTCTATTATTTAGTTTTTTAATAACTTCATAATTTGATTGGAAAAATTCCATTGCTTTATCATATTCAGCTCGATTAAGATGATAAAATCCAATAATATTTGATAGACGACTCTCAAAAAAAGTATCTTTTTCGTCTTGCAATTCCAAGAGAAACGATGCTGAATCTTTTTCGAAATCTGCTTGATTATTTAAATACCTTAACGTATCTAAGTAATACACTTTTAGATAATTCTTGTAATATTTAGTACTAATCTTATTTGCAACAGATAAACAAAAATCTTTTAGTTCTACGTAATTCTCTCGAATAGAAAGTATTTGAGCTTTGAAAAAATAAAATCTGTCTGTTTCTTCAGTGATATTTATTGCATCTTCATTAATCTTTTCTATTTCTGCTTGAGCATTATCAGTATCACCTAATAGAAGGTATAATTCGACGATATTAATTCTAAATTTTATTTCTAATTGGTGATGATTATCTAAGTTTTTCAATTTCTGCAATATAATTAAAGAATTTCTATAATAATTTATGGAAGCATTGATTTGATACATATCTTTTGCATATAACCCAGCTTTTTCCATATAAAATAATGCTTTTTCCCACATCTCCGCTTCCTGAAAATTATAAGCCAGATCAGCATAATATTCCTCCAAATTATCTGCAAATAGATTCTCAATAGATTGTCCTGCTAATTTGTGAAGATGGCGTAGTTCTTTTTTTAACATCAATTGATACACACTCTCTCGGATAAAAGCATTTTTGAAAATATTGTCAACTTTTGAAAGGGAATACCAAAGATTTTCTTCTACTCCATTCAAAATATATTTTTCAATTTCTTCTTCATTGATTATTTCACCCAAAACTTTGTTAGTAAATTTTTTACCGAGAACCGAAGCAATTTTTGTTACTCTTTTTAATTCTGGAAACAATTAGTGAGTTTATATCCGCCGGTATTTCAAAATCAGATTTTATCAACTCAAACTTTTCATTGATCAATTTATTATCTTTTATATAAAGAATTATTTGCTCAATAAAAAAAGGATTTCCTTCACTTTTTTCCCAGATCATATCATATGTTTTTCTATGGATTTTTTGGGTAGGATCATCACCAATGAATTTATTTTGAACAAATAGTTTAGTGTTTTTTTCATTGAAAGCTTGTACGGTAAGCCTAATTTCTTTAATGTTTTTCAGATCAAAATTGAAATTTGAATAATCATCATTTAGTCTACAAATTGCAAAAATTGATAAATTCGTATTTTCAGCATCATTTAGTAAGTATTTCAAAACATTCACTGAATCAGAATCAATACTATTAGCATCTTCGATAATTATTGCTACTGGTTGAATATTACAAAGTGCCTTAATCAGGTTTTTAACCGAATAAAGCATATTTTCATAACGATTTTTCGCATCAAGACTTTCATAAAGAGAATCTGTCCAAAAAAGATTAATAAAAGCTGCGAGAAAGGATTTTGTCCGTTTATATTCGCTTAAAAGGTCATCTTTTTTGATAAATGGTAAAATCTCATCATACTTTGAATTGAAATTACTTAAATTTATATCTTTGTTATTTTCGTCCGATTGATTGAAATACTTATATAAAAAATACTTAATAGGGTTAAAACTTTTTTTGAGAATATCATCACAAGGTAAAAAAATCCAATTTACCGAATTTTCTCTATCTCTTTTCATCAATTCAAAAAACAATCTACTCTTTCCTACAGCAGCAGCTCCATCAATATAATTAATTCCCTTGAAGTTTTTATAATTTTCATTTAAAATATGTTCCAGTTGATTCATTTCCTCAATTCTATTAAAGAATTTTCCTTCAAAAAAAAGCTCTTTTTGCTCCCTTCTCTTTGTAATTTTATATATTGATACCGAATTATTTATGCCTTTCAGCATTTTTTCTTCAACAAAAGTAATTTGATAGTCTTTTTCAATAGATTTTGCAAAACTTTGATCAATACAAATTTCTTTCCATTTAGCAGTCATCATTAACCGAGCAGCCTTGTTTACAGACATTCCCAAAGCAGTATATTCCCCTCGTTCTTCACTACCAACAAAGCCAGTAAATGCGATTCCGGTACTCAGTCCGATTCTACTATTGAAATCGGGTAAACTTTGCACAGCAAGAGCAAAATCACAACTGCGTATATACATTTTTTCCTGAGCAATGGGAGCACCAAATAGAACTAAAATAACATAGCCTTTATCACCAAAATCAATTTTATTGAAATATCCGCCATATTGAGGTGTCAATTCCAATATTTTTTGAACATTGAGATGAAAATTCTTTTTCTCTTCAAATGAGATAAAACAGGAAATTACATTACGAAATTCTCCGAGAGATTTCATCTCAAGAATAGATGAAGGGACGAAGTGTTCTAAAACAGAAATATCGGCATTATACGATTTCCTATTTGTTTGAGAAAAATCTTCAACTTTATTCTCATTTAACATAAAAAAATCATCATTTAGTTTTGTTACTTTAAAATCTATTAATTCCTCTAAATTTTGATCTATGATTATCTCATTTCCCAAACACCTCTTTTCACAATTAGCAGAATTTTTAATTGCACTTCCTTTGAAAAAATAATGATTTACTTTATCAGAACTAATTATTCTCCATTCTACTTTTCCGTATGAAAGTCCAGTTTTCACACTAAGTTTATAATCACCAAATCTTGTTTTATGTAATGATGTTTTTTCGAAAGTACTCCTTATTTGTTCTGATGCGTGTACCGTTTTATTTGGATCGCAACTTGTAATGGGAAATATGGATGTATTAGCATCTCCCGCAAATGTGGAAATATAGCCGTTATTTTCATAAATAATTGAAATAGTAGGAGTAAAAATTTTGTTAATAATTTCTGTTAATATCTCAGCTCCTTCTTTGCCGTTTTTCATTAATGATTCCGTCATTTGAGTAAATCCGGATATGTCCAGAAACATAGTTATTGCTTTGAATTCTCCTGAAAAATTGTTTTCATTAAAGTTCTCAATTATAAAACGTGGTATCAAATTGTTCATTCTTACTCCTGTATAAATATTGGGAAATTACAAAAATAGTCCTAATTTTATCTCTATCCATAAATAGTTAGACCTTAGTAATAAAAAAAGGGCAGTTAAACTGCCCTTTTAATGATATGTGCCTTTATTTTAAATTATTGATTTTAATAACTTTCTTGATTTTATATTTCCGTAAACTGGAAACATGGGTTCTTAATTGCTCCCAAGTACCTTCAAAAGCTATTATTTTATAAAATGCTCTATCCACAGATAATAGAATATCCTGATGAGAATAAGAAGTTACTTCATTAGTTGTATGATCTACATATTCAAAACCACCATCAGGACGATCCGAGATATAAATAAGAAAATATATCTGATTTCTATCAGTTCTATTACGGAGAACGATATCATCCCAGGAAAGCATCACATCATTTGCATTTAACGATATTTGAGGATTTTGAGGAGCAGGTAGTTCAGTATCTTGGATCACAATAAAGTTCTCTTTGTACAGATAATCTTCGATTCCAGCTTTTTGAACTCTTAATCTCACACTATAAATTCCGGGTACCTCATAAGTAACAGTTGGTGAAATCCCAAAGGCATCATAAGAACTATCAGCATTAGTATCCCAACTCCAAGTCGAACCTATTTCTGGGAAACCTACCGCTTCAGGAGTAAATTGAATAATATGTGAACCATAACCAAACATTTGATTAGCTTCAAAATCTATCAGGAATGGATCATAATAAACACCCATATCAGCAACTGAACCATCTGGATCAAGTGGTTCTTCAGGATCTCCGGTATCTATACATGGACTATTCATCAGAAGTTCAAATCTACCAAGAAAAACGTTATAAAAACAAGGATAATTATTTATATTTCCTACTCCGGGATATGCTTCTCGAGCAGGGCGTGATATATCACAATACCGTACTACAATGTCGGGACCAATTGTTACAGGTTCATTTACTTGATTATCATTCCAAATAATATTGTTCATCATTTCAGTGAAAGCATTTACAGAAATATATCCATAATCATAGGCGTGGATTGTATTTTGCTTCATAGTTATTGATGCACAGTTTTCTGCATAGATAGCAATACTTGAGCTATCCTGATTCACCTTTTCATGCATATATATTTCATTTTGAGTAATATTCATAATAACATCATAGCCACTCATAACAATTGCTGTATCCACATTTACGATTTCATTATTTGAAATATCACCATCAATGAGTCCAGAAAACCTTAGACCAGTATACATCGTTCTTGAATTTTCTGCACTTGATTTGATTTTAGTATTTGTTATATAAGGATATGCTGATGAATCTCTATGACAAGAAAATTCAATTCCTACCGTATAGTTTTCGACTTCGCAACTATCAATTTCTACAATACTCAGGTCATCTATGAAAATACCATTTGAGTTGCTGCGAGAACTTTGTCCACTTGTACGAATTCTTGTATTTGTGATGGTAGGAGTAGATCTAACGCTTGAATTAGGTCCTTTAAAAACTATACCTTGATTTTGGTTGTCAATTTCACAATTTTCAATATTAGCTGAGACATTTCCATTGGTTATAATTCCTATTTCGTTTTCTCTTGAACTTTGTCCACTTGTTCGGATTCTTGTATTTGTGATTGTAGGAGTAGATTCATTTCGGGTTGAGTCATTGTTAACAATTTCTATTCCGGTAGGATAATTCAGTAACGAATCAATTTGAACGTTAATATTGACTACATTGTTGATATATAAACCGGTAGTTACATCTCTGGAGCTTTGTCCACTAGTCCGTATTCTTGTATTTGTGATTGTAGGAGTACTTCGAGTTGCGATTCCTGTTCCGATAATTTTTATACCTTCAGCAAAATCATCTATAATACAACCATCAATTGTTGCAGCGATATCTCCTTCCATATAAATCCCTACAATATTTTCTCTTGAACTTTGTCCACTTGTTCGAATTCTTGTATTTGTGATTGAAGGGGTAGATTCATTCCGAGTTGTTCCATTATTTACAATTTCTATTCCAGTAGGATAATTCAATAAGGAGTCAATTTGTATTTCAATATTTACTACATTGTCAATATATAGACCAGTAGTTACATTTCTAGAACTTTGCCCACTAGTCCTAATTCTTGTATTGGTGATTGTAGGAGTATTTCGAGTTCTAACACCTGTTCCAATAAACTTTATTCCTTCTGTAAAATCATCAATTATGCAGCCATCAATTGTTGCAGCTATATCTCCTTCCATGTAAATCCCAACAAGGTTTTCGCTTGAACTTTCCCCACTGGTTCTGATTGTTGTATCTGTTATTTCAGGCATTGCTGTTTCTCTACTATTCCGAGGAGTCACTATTTTGATACCATATTCATAATTTTCAATATCACAATTGGTTATTTTAGCTTCTGAACCATCTCCAAGAATAACACCAACTTCACCAGTGCCCCTAACTGCTGAAGAATCAAAAATTACTTCTGTATTATTGATATCTATATTATTAGAATTTAGATTAATTCCATTTGTAGCATTCTCTATGATTACATTATTCAAGACCGATAAATTATCAGCTCCATCACCAAATATTAAACCATCCCAAATATCACCTCTTTGTTCATCTTCCACTATGTCGGAACTAAATTTAATTTTATCACTTTCAGTTCCATTCGCTGTAAGTTTTCCACTTATTGTGATTGAAGTATTATCACTAATATCTACTAGTGCTCCTGGTTCAATTTCCAAAGTGGCATCACTACCAACTAAAAGTTGCTGGTTTACAAGATGTAAATAAATATTTGGCCAAAAAGAATTTTCAAAAACTTCTGGGGGTGCGATTGATGCTGCATAAGTAGCTTCAATGGTTCCACCATAAGCACCCATATTTATTCTACCACCATGAGGGTTTGGTTCCTGTCCGATATCGTCCGCAGGATCACCGGCATCAACAAGTTGGTTACTTTGATTATTAGGATCGACAACGGCTAATTTGTAACTACTGGTTTTAAAGGTAGGTGCAATATTTATAACTCCTTCACCTTGTATATCATCTTGAATACTGGTGTAACTTACAATTGCATTACTACTACCAGCTTGAGAAAGTTCAAAGTCAGAGTTTACATTCCAGATAATAGAATTTTTTACAGATGGGTTAGAATCTAATAAAAATATTGGTAACACCGTACTTAGAGAATTCTGGTTATTATTTGCGACTGTGAGATTTAAAAAGGTTGGAGATGATTGTTCACAGTAGATTACTGAACCTTGAATACCTGCATTGTTTTCCACTAAAAGAGAATTTTGCAGCAAGAAGTTTGAATTAGCAGTTGCATAAATTGCACCACCAAATTCTGCCATACATTTGCTGATACTAGTATGTTTTATAGATACACCTGATGAATTTTCTAAATAAATTGCTCCACCAAGATTTCCATTACCGCCACCGAAAGATTTTCCATATTCAAATATGCAGTAATCTAAAAAAGACACATAAACTCCGGAATATGGTTGATCATAAAATCTAAGTCCATTCCAACCTGTATGAGTTCCTTGTGAATATCCTGAAGGATCTGTAACAGAAAAAAGAATACTATTGCCTGATCCAACTGATCCTATAGCATTTAAGTTACCATGTACATCAAATCTATAATTTTCTTCAAAGAGAATTATTACTCCTTCTTCAATTGTTAAATCCTCCCCCAAATTAACAAAAATATCTCCTTCAATTATATACGGATTACCATCTGCTTCCCATTCTTCTCCACCCACTGATCCAGATTTACGAGTACAATGATGTACATTGATATAATCTATTTTTGTTTCTACGCTAATATCCATTTCATCGTTGTAAGCTGTGAGAGTTACAGTATAAGTATCGGCTTCCTCATAGATGAAGGTTGGATTTTCTTCAGTTGAATCAATCGTATCATCATCATCAAAATCCCACTCCCAACTTGTGGAATTATTTGAATTATTCGTGAAATTTACCGTGAGAGGTTTATATCCCGAAGTTACATCTGCATGAAAATCAGCAACTGGTGGTAAAAGAGTTTCGTAGGCACCCATATCTACAACAGTTCCAAGAACTCTTACAGTACCGGCGAGATCATAATCAGGAAGATTTAAACCTGTAATATCGGGATTTCCCATATCTATACAAGGTGATAACGGATCATCAGATAAAGTATAGTCATCCGCAGTAACTGAAGTAAATTCAGGATCAATATCAATACAATCGTTTATCGAAGTCCAATTATATCCCCCATGGTTTTCAATATCGGAATAAGATGCATTATAAGAGCCATCGGCTGTATTCCAGATAAACAGCATACCTATGTTATTCCAAATAATATTATTAATTAAAGTACATGATCCATATTCAGCATAATAAGCAGAACCAGAATTAGCATCATTTTCAGTAATTGTACAATTAATCACTCGTATTTCTGAGCTTATTGCATAAATAGTTCCACCTTGATATGCTGCATTATCAAAGAATAGATTACCAATTAGATCAATATTAGAACCGTTATTCAAGAAAATAGCTCCTCCTTTTGCATCAAAAAGTGGGACTTGATTATTTTCAAATATATTATTCACCAAATCTGCTTGAGAACTGTTAAAATAAATAGCTCCTCCATCTGTAGATTGATTATTATAGAAATAGCAGTTTTCGATAATATTTTCACTATTAGCAGCACTAAAGAAACAAATTGCACCACCTTTAGAATCAGCATAATTATCTATAAATTGACAATTATTAATATTAAGATATACGTCATTTTGAGCATAGATAACGCCGCCCTCTCCTCCAGAAATTGCTTTGCTATTCCTAAAAATACAATAGTCTAAATTTGAGTAATCCGTTCTATTTCTGCCACCATGATAAAATAATCCATTCCATGCCCCTACTTCTGAATTGTCAAATTCAAATCCAGTATTATCATTTCTTGAAAATTCTATCATATTTCCATCGGTCCCATTTGCTTGAAGGGCACCATACACATCAAAGTTATAATATCCTGTTAGGATTACTTCAACACCTGCTTCTATCCCTAAAGTTGTATCTTGTAAGATAGTAATCTGACCATCAACAAAATATGGTGAACCTGCTAAATCCCAAAGTCCGCTAACAGTTCCTGAAACGTGAGTTCCATTTTCAGAAGTTGTAAAATTCCAGATTTCGCTATCCGTATCACCTCCACCATTTCGAGCTACAATTTTCCAATAATAAATAGTAGTAGGAGTTAAACTACCTGCGTAATATGAAACAGAAGTTCCATAAGGGGCATTATCAACTACCATTGTAACAGGTGGATCTGACGTATCAAAATAAACATCATACGAATCTGTATTTGCTCCAAACTCACAGGTAAGTTCCAGTGCATGTGCAATATCAATAGCTCCGGATACAGGATTGGGATTGTATGGAGCATCTGGAAGTGGGACGGTAACATTAATTGAATAGTCTTCGACTTCACCGGTAAAATCAGTTTCGTCAGGGGCAGGAGATGAAAAAACTCCATAGGAAACTCTCATTCGAGTGGTTCCAGTCAAAGCATCAATTGGAACAGTAATATTATGTGTGTGTGTTGATACACCGTATTCATTAACTGCTATTTCGTATTTTTCTTCTAAATCATCAAAAACATCATCCTGATTCCAATCTATCCAGGCATTTATGTAGAAAAAATCATAAAGCTGTACTGTTACTGAAATCTCATAAGTTTCCCCGGCTTGCACGTCAGCAGACATAGCTGTAAAATCACCATATCCACCTGTTTCAGCTCCTGTATTATTATTAATGTTTGAGAAAGTGACATTTGTAATGTACGCATAAGCATTGTCTCCATTTGATGCCGGATAATCGGCAAAAAGTAAAACAAAAGAGATTAACAATAAAACTAATAAAAATAGACCCTTTTTCATAAAAACCTCCTACGGTTAACATGTAATTAACAAATTTTCCAAATAATAAATTTTTTAAAAATTTAGTCAAATAATTTCTCTTTTTTTAATATTTTAAATTTTTGAGCATCATCCGAATAGGTATTTACACAACAAAACCGGATTTCTCATCAGTATTACCTGAGTTTTCCATGAAAAAAAATATTGAACTGTAATTTGTTAATTTTCAATAAGTTACAGAATTCTTAGTGTAGGGTGAACTAATAATTCTTGACATACATTTTATTAGCAGCTTAGTCGTTTTATGTAATGTTATTGGGAGATAAATTTATGAATTTTACAATTTTTTTTTGTGTATTTTAAAAAGTGACTTAACCATACACTAATTGGGATTATAAACCATTACAATCATTAAAGTTAACCATAAACCGATATTATATCATAGAAGACTTAGGTATTAATTTTAAGAAATCCGGTAGTCTTTTTATAGTATAGGAATTTTAATGTTTGCTCAAAATTTGTAAATAGCATAAAAATTCCTTTTTTATTTAAACGAAGATTAACGCTGATATATTATGATAAAACAATATTATTTTTTTCATAATTTTCAGCGTTAATTTTTTATTTTAATCAATTCGTAAAGCTATGTCCTTTAAACCTTAATCACTCCCAAGTTACTTTATAGAATAATTTCATATCCGAAGAGATGTTATAATCAATAAATTCATTTTCAGTTGATGAATTATGATAATTTTCCGGTATTGTTTCAAATTCAGATGAAGTTGAGCGATATATCCTATATATAGTTGCGGGAATCACTTTATGCCAATTTAATACTGCATTACCATTCACTATTTGGATATTTAATGGAGAAAGATTCCCAGAAGAACCAAAAAACCGATTTACTCCGGATGTCGTTCCCCAAATTAAATTTCTATTGTATTCTGGTGTTTCTCCTCCGGCAAGACTGTTGCCATATTGAGAAACATAAATAGCTTCGGGAACAGTGAAAAGGTAATTGTCGGAAGTAAAATCCAAAGCAGATATTTTTCCATTAGAACCAGTAGTTCCAACAAACAAAGTATCTCCGAATACCACAATTCCAGTGCAATTATTTGATGAAGTAGGATCTAATCCAAGTGAATTTGTATAGGAAATTCCTGTATCTACAAATGTATCTCTTACTAATTTTCTTACTCCATTAATAGTAGCAGCAAAAATAAAGCCCTCGGAAGCGGTAATAGCCTGCGTATAAGATATTGCCAATGTATTTGATATTGAAAAATTAGGATATAAATAATTTCTTGAGAATGATATCATTGAGTAAATACTATTACAAATCAAGTTACTATCACCATCAAAATAAATATTATTCAGATTGGAAGTATTTGAACTGTGGTTTATAATTTCTTGATTAATTATGACATGTGCACCATTTTGAGAAGCTACTCCAATATATTCATTATCATTTAGATTTGTTCCATAAATCTGGTTTATATTATCTGTTCCCAAATTCAAAGTAGGTGTTATATTTTCCCAAGCTTGGTCAAAATTTCGTTTAGTGATATCACCGTCATAAAGCTGATTGTAGGATTGCGAAAGGTAATAGATATGATCGTTAATAAAATCCAGCTTTATCATTCCTTTATAATCTCCATCCCAAGTTGTATAAATAACTCCATTTTTTGCATAAACACAATCCGAAGTTCCTGCGATAGCTCCCAGATTATCATTTATTCCGGTAAATCTCATCCAACACTCATTATTTGCAATATCCACAATTTCCAAACTTTCCGCAGTTCTTATCAAAGCTGCCTGTTCGGGAAATTCCTTGATTTCACTTCGAGTAGCAGATCCATTATTTGAGAAATTTACATTTCCAGAGTTTACAATAAAATTATCAACATTCAATTCCATCTCAGTATTATAATTTGTAAAAACTATCTTAATTTGACCTGATTGATTTGAAAAATCTGTTCTATGAAAAACTCTTTGCCAAGTATTGGAAGCTGTATCCCAACGCCACATAGCAAGGAAATTACCATTTCTGGTCAATCGTAATTTCCCGTTCCATTCATTTCCTACACCAGAAGGCTCACGTCCACTGTATTCTGCCCCATTTCTCCAAATCTGTCCCCAATAGTTATCATCAGAATGACGATATCTCCAGAGTTTGCATTTGTTATTATCATTAACCCAAAATTCTAATCGAACACTTGATTCTCTCTGAAATATACTAGGTTCCCATGTAATTAAGTCAAAATCTATTTGAATATCAAAATCCCCTGAAATATTCCAATTAGAAGCATATTCTGCTGAATGAAATTGATCATGATCTCCAGTAGAATCTTTATAACAGTTGATTTTATTATCTTGAGATAAATAATTGTTAGAATCACTAATATTCCAACGATTATCGTCTATATCCATTCCGAGAAAATCATCACTTGGATTACTTGGTTCATTGAACCAACTTTTGGAAGAATCTGTTCTCCATGCTCCTCCGTCTAAATCGTCTCTTGTATCATAAAAAAATACACTTTTTACTTCATTATTATACAAAATTTCGTTTCCTTCTGTATATATCTGATTTCCCCATTCTGCCGACAAAAAATTTATTAAACACAAAACTATTAACAACGATACTTGTTTTTTCATTATTTCCTCCTAAGGAATCATTGTGGTTTAAGTTCATCAATAATTAAGAATATAAGATATTGTCTCGCTCGAAGAGTGGTCTTTTTCAAAAACTCATTTTTGGAAATATTTATTATCTTATTTCTAATCTTCGTGTTTTTTGGAGAATAATATTTTTGTGATTCTCTGTGAACATCTTGATAAAATCAATCTACACGATTAAATTTTCATCCAACTTTTATTGGGATTGTTTCGTGTTAATTATTAGTTTCATATTTTCCGATTTATCCGGGTTAGGTATGTAAAATCGAATATCACCGAAAGTATTTTATGTATTCTCAAGTGGAGTTTGCAATTATATGACAACTTATGGAGTTTAAAATTAAATCTCCCAATCTCCCAATCTCCAAATGAATAAATCAACAGACTCATTAATAATTCACAAATAATTTTGAAATTATTTCAAAACTATTCTTTTTTTATTTGTTACAGATTAACTTTCAAAAGTTCGATGGATTTTACTAAAATTGTACCATTACCCTCTGTTACAGTATTGAGTTTAATGTTTGTGGGATTTTCCCCTTTTTTTAAATAAAAATCAACATAAGTTGATTGCCAATCGCTTGTTCCACTGACTTTTTGATCCAAAGCATTTGAAAAATATTCTTTTCCATCAATTGTGCATAATACTTCTAAAAAGGCTATCCCATCTAAATTTTCTGTTTTCACTTTTGCTCTGTATCTTACAAAACAATTCTCTAAGTCCAAATCACCTGTTTCAAAAAGACGGATGGTTCTTGTGGAATCAGTCACAATTTTTAGCAAACTTTCATCTTTGAATGAAGAGCGTGTAACTAAATGTTTATCAATTACATTTTCTACTGATAATTCAAATTTTTTAATTACTTCAAATCTGCCCTGACACCCTAAAAACATTAATAGAACCAAAATTAAAATTAAAAAATACCTCATTTTTCCTCCCATTTACCACTTTTTTTCATCTGAGAAGCTTCTACAATCTTACTTCTTTCTGGATGAAAACAAAGAAAACCAAAGCCAAAAGGTTAGGAAAATGTACATATCTTCGCATTAGTAGTCAAACATTCTACAAATTCTTTAATTCCAAGAGAACATGCAGAACAATTTTTGAAAGGTAATTGTGCTGACGTATAAATCGGTTTTTCGTCATTTCCCATTTTACCCCTCCTTTTTTAGGCATTGTGAGTAAAATTACGCAAATTCAATACCAAAGAAGATGATATTGGTAGATTAAATAATTGAAAAATTAATAATATGTTGTTAATAGAATTTATAAGCTAAAGAAAAGCTCTATTTGGATTGTAAATTTATGGGTATTGATTCAAATAAATATATTAAATGTTTTTTAACCGCTATACTATTTGTCGCAATATTGGTACAGGGTGTAACTAATAATATGCAGTTTAATCAGTATATAAGGATGACAAAAGAAAAATTGGAGATTTATAAGGAGACTATAACGTTTTGTCCACACCATTAGATATTTTTTCAGATTCTATTATGAAACAAAAGATAGCTTTATCTTACGGGGTGAAAGGCAGTAAAATGCTTCATAGCCTAAACTATTAAGCATTTTCTAACTCAGAAGAAATTGTTAGAGTGGAGACTGTACAAATTAACTCATTGCAATTTATAGAATTAGGTTTTTATGGGAATAAAAAGTACACATTTTGATTTGAAAAGATGTATTCCACCAATTGACAAAAAGTTAAACTTCTTTTTTCACCAATTTAATTGAGAAGCCCACGATTTTAATCGTGGATTTCTTTATGGACTATTTTTCTGTTAAATTTTTAACTACCAAAAGAATTTCAAGATAGCATATAAATGTGCAATATTACCAAATATATTTCCGCTAACTTATTGAAAAGGTGGCGTGAGATATAAACAGTTTCAAATACCAAGTTTTTCTGCTCTATTCAATAAACGATACAATTGATTTCGTGTTATTCCCAAATTTGAAGCTGCTTTACTTTTATTGCCATTGGCTTTTTCAATTGCATTTTGGATTACCTTAATCCTATTTTTTAAGGCTTGTATAGAAATATCATCAAAAGAATTTTTTTCTTCAAAATCACCGGTTTTGGTTTTGTTCAAATGAATAAACAAAATATGCTTAGGAAAGATTAGATCCCCTTGAGCCAATAGAACTGCTCTTTTTACTAAGTTTCTCAATTCTCGAATATTTCCAGGCCAATTGTACTTCATCATAGAAGTCATTGTATCCGGTGCGAAGCCAGAGATATTTTTATTGAAATCTTGGTTAAACTCTCTCAGGAAAAAATTGGCTAAAGTCGGAATATCATCTTTTCTTTCCGTAAGTTTAGGAAGATTTATCTTAAATTCGTGTAAACGATAAAAAAGATCACTACGGAAATTTCCGGATTCTACATCCGAAATTATATCCATATTGCTCGCTGCAATAATACGAATATCTACTGGAATCAATTTTTTCCCACCAACTCTGGTGATAGCACGGCTTTGAATCACTCTTAAAAGTTTTGCCTGCATATTCATCGGTAAATTACTAATTTCATCAAGAAAAAGTGTACCATTATCAGCTTGTTCAAATTTTCCAATCTGAGTTTTCAGTGCTCCGGTAAAAGCTCCTTTCTCGTGTCCAAATATCTCACTTTCGAATAATGATTCCGGGATCGCTCCACAATCTACTGCTACAAATGGTTTTTCTGATCTTTGACTTGCCTGATGGATCAATTTGGCAATAACCTCTTTTCCTGTTCCGGTTTCACCTTCCAAAAAAACTGTGATATCATTACCGGCAACGAGATCAACCATTTCCAATACTTTTTTTATTGCTCTACTTTCACCCATTTTCTCTTTATGAACCTCAGCTATTTCAAGTTTTTTGCGCAATTGTTTCACTTCATTTTCAAGCTTATTATTTTTCAAGGCTTTGTTTATTACCATCACGATTTCGTCATTATCAAAAGGTTTTGTAAGATAATCAAATGCTCCTAATTTCATACAGGTTACAGCTTTTTTTAGATCACCGAAAGCAGTAAGCATAATTATAATTATATTGGAATTATATTCTTTGATCTTTTTTAATATTTCAGGACCTTCCATATCTGGCAATTGATAATCCAGAAGTACAACGTCAGGATTTTCTTTTTTTGCTTGAGCGATTGCTTCTTTCCCATTTGCTGCTTTGATGGTAATAAATCCTTCATCAGCAAGAATTTCATCTAATATGAAACGAATATGACTTTCATCATCAACCAATAATATTTTTATCATAATATCTCCAAAATTCTAAAATGTAATGCAAAAAGTAGTTCCTGTATTTATATCACTCTGTACTTCTATATTTCCGGAATGATTTTTTATTGTTTTATAAACAATACTCAATCCTAAACCGGTTCCGATTTTTTTGGTTGTGAAAAAGGGATTAAAAATCTTGGATAATTCATTTTGGGAAATACCCTTTCCATTATCTTTGATCAATAAAATCGTCTTTTCCTCAGTTTTAGTGAGATCAATAATTATTTCTCCACCATTTGATAAAGCTTCGATAGAATTCAATATTAAATTCAAAATCGCTTTGAAAATTTCATCTTCATCCATTTTAAGAAATATTTCATTGGCTGAATGCGTATATTTTACTTTGATTTGAAACAGTTCACATTTTTCTTTGGTAAAATCAATAACTTCCTGAAGTATATTCACAAAATTTACTTTTACAAAATTTCCTATTTTTGGTTTTGTATATTCCAAAAGTTCTGTGATTGTTTTATCAATTCTATCAGAAGTCTCTACAAAAATCTCCATTATTTTTTTTAAACGCTCTTCACTTAAAGAATTGAATTTTTTCTGGTAAAGTTGAGCAGAGGATTTCATAATAGTAATAGGATTTCTAATTTCGTGAGCTACTCGAGCTGCCATTTCTCCTAATTCAGCCAATCTTTCCGTTTGAACTAAACGTTCTTCCATCTCTTTTTGTTCAGTAATATCTCTTGTAACAACCACTAAATGTGTAATTTTGCCATTAGCATTTCTATAAGGATAATAAGCAACATCAAAACATTTTCTTCGCTCTTTAGAAAAAGTAAACCATTTCAGATAATGAACTTCTTTTCCTGAAAAGCTTTTTTCGAGATGATGTTTAATAGTTTCTTGAAAATCTTTTTTTCCCCAAATAGTCTCAACTTTTTTTTCAATTATTTCAAATTTATCTATTCCCATTGCCTCAGCATATGCAGTGTTTACCACTTCATATTTATAATCTCGATTTATCAATGTCATAAAATCTTTTGAATTATTTGCAATAAAGGCATAACGTTCTAATATATCATTAGTTTTGCGGTGATCTACGATCTCTTCTTTTAATTCTTTATTTGTATGAGCAAGTTCTCGGGTGCGATGCCTAATCTTTAATTCCAGTTCATTTCGGGCTTCGGTTAATTCTCTTTGAAGATTTTTCCTGACCTTGATCTCAACTTTTAAGAGTTTATTTGCTTTACTTTTCTGAAAATATGAATAATATGAAATAATAGATAAAACTGCTAATATAAATATACCAAAATACAATCTGTAGCGAATAACCTGCTGATTAATACTTTTCAATTTCAAAATTTCTAATTCTTTTTCCTGCTTTTCATTTTTATATTGCCACAAAATTTCTTCAATCTCTTTTGAAGCTTTTTTTTTTTGCAAGCTATCTTTTATAGCTGAATATAGTTGAAAACTATCTAATGCTTTTTGAAAATCTTTCTTTACTTTATAGATTTCTGATAATGAAAAATAGACATTTTTACATAGCTCTTTTGAATTAATTTTTTTTGATAAAGACAAAGCTCGATTCAAATATTGTATGGCAACGTCATATTTTTTTTGATCCTGATAAATATTCGCAATGTTAATTAATGGATAAATCAAGCCTTTCAGATCGTTACTTTCTTCTTTAATTTTCATAGATTTAAGATAATATTCCAAAGCTTTTTGTTGATTATTATTTTTAATATAGAGATTTCCAATGTTGTTCAAAGTAGAAGCAATTCCCTTTTGAATATTATGCTCTGTATTTATTTTTAAAGCTTTTTGCTGATAAGACAAAGCTTTTTCTAACTTATCCATTTTATTATAAATTACACCGATATTTGAATACAATAAAGCTGTTGTTCGATGATCTTCTAATTTCTCACTCATTATTAAAGCTTTTTCGTATGAATCCAAAGCATCATCATATTTTTCTATTTCACAATAGAGATTGCCGATATTATTCAAAGTAATACATATTCTGTTTTTTGAACCAGACATCTTATTATATTTTAACGAGGTTAAATAATGTTCTAATGATTCTTCATAGTCACTTTCGATTAATAAAATATTTCCTAAAGCATTTTGAATATAAGCAATACACCTGTAGTCATTGAGCTGGATTTTTTTTTCATTTGCTTTAATATAATATTGTTTAGATTGAGAAAAATTTGATGAATCATAGTAATAATCACCAAATGTTTTTAGAACTTCACTTTCCATATAAATATAGGAAATATTTTGTGCTGAAATCAGAACATCATTCAAGTTAGAGATCATCAAAGAATCATTATTATTTCTGTATAAATTTGCTAATTCAAACTGAATATCTAATTTTTCTTTTCCTTTTTTCTGCGAAATAAGGTTTTTTAGACTATCAATTCTTGTATTGTTTGCCCACAATGTAAAATTAAGTACAAAAAGTATAAACAGTAGTAATATCTTTAACCAATTTTTCATTTTTTCTAAATGCATTTGTTATGGGTTGTTCGTCAAGAAAATAAAAAAAACCGCAGAAAATGCTGCGGTTTTTTAAAAAGATATAAAAGCACTGTATTACATATAATGGTACAATGTACCACGATTATCTTCAATTGTATTGTTCTTTTTGAGGTCATTATACCAATCATTATAATATTTGGTTTGTTCTTTTACTTCGAGAGCTTTTAATAATGCTTCTTTATCTGTTTCAAATTTTTCCATGTCTGGTTTTTCTCTCTTTTCTATAAAGGCAATATATGCACCGTTTTCGCTTTTTATAAGTTCAGTAAATTTACCCTCTTCCGAATTTAGAATTGCTTTGTTAAGTTCTTCAACTTTGCGGATTTTGCTAATATTTGTATTTTCAATAATTCCTTTTTGATCAACAACTTCCCATCCCTCTTCTTCGGCTGCTTTTAAATAATTATCTTGCTCATATTTACTTACAAATTCATCAGCTTTTTCTTTTACCATTTCGATTTTACGTTCTCTTTCAATTTTACGTTTGATACCATTTTGTACTTCAGAAAATTCTTGGTAATGCTCTCCTAATTTTGAGGAAATCTCAGCAACTATATAATCATTTTTATTTTGTGCTTTTACAGGACTTGCAATATCTCCAAGTTTGTTTTTGAAAGCATATTCTACTAATGTTTCATTTTGTCCGATACCACTTATGTATTTTGTATTTTTAAAAAATTCTCTTGATTCTTCAGTTTTATAAGAAAGATCTTTTCCTGCTTCTTCTAATCCTTTTTCCAAAGCTTTTTCATAAATATCATTTGCTTTAAATTCCAAATTCTGCTTTGTCTCTTCAGAAGCTTCAAATTTGATAAGAATATGACTTGCTTGTACTTCATCTTCACCTTTATCATTTTTTCTTTTGGCAATTGTTTTGATAATATGCCAACCAAATTGAGATTTCACTGGTTCGCCAATTTCATTGATATCCAAATTGAAAGCAACTTCATCAAATTCCTTAACCATTTTACCGTGACCAAAAAATCCGAGATCACCATCTTTTGAAGCACTGGAATCTTGAGAATATTCTATTGCTAATTCTGCAAAATCTGCATCTTTTACTTGAGTTTCAATATAAATTTCATTAATTTTATTTTTAGCAGCATTTTTATCTGCTTCACTTGGTTCCAATACTAATTTTATGTACTTGTATTTTCGGGATGGAT
This sequence comes from Candidatus Cloacimonadota bacterium, assembly GCA_021108315.1. Taxonomy (GTDB): domain Bacteria; phylum Cloacimonadota; class Cloacimonadia; order Cloacimonadales; family TCS61; genus JAIORE01. The sequence goes on along the minus strand of JAIORE010000099.1, from coordinate 10,918 downwards.
CACGTTTATAATCTTCTTTGTTTTCTTCGTAATATTTTTTTTCATCATCTTCGGTCACTTCTATTTTTTCAGTAATTTTGTTCGAATCGAAAAAGATGATCTTAGCATCTGCTTTGTCATTGGTTTTAATGAAATCTTCTTTTGTTTCATCTTCTGTAATAGCTACTTCTGCTTTTATTGCATCTACCAGTTTTTCATAAGGTAAATTTCCCCTGATCTGAGCTTCCATACTTTGAGCAAAACGCTCATTATTAATCAATACATCTTCATATTTAGCATAGTCGAATATTCCATTAGTTTGAAAATCTTCTATTCCTTTAATATCATCACCAGGGTTTTTTAATTTTTCCATAACATCTTGATCTGTCACTTTTAGGCGACGTCGTTTTATCTCTTTTTCAAAAAGCAATCTGGTAACCAAGTTATTCCAAGTTTGATCATTAATTTGTTTTTTAGTTCTGTCATCAATTTCTTTGTCCGGATTACTGTTTCTATAGCTCATAGACTGATTTTCTAACATTTTATTATATTCAGTATAATGGATTTTTGTTCCTGCTATTTTTCCTACATAAGGTTTAGGATTAAAGATACTGGTTATCCCTCCTATTGCCATCGAGAGAATAAATACTCCGGCTATTACATAAATGATCCAAGTTGCGTGCTTTCTCATACTTTCAAACATTAGATATATCCTCCAATTAATGATATTTTTCAAATTTTGTACCATAACTAAAAGGGCTGTTATTTATTCAAGTATTTTTTTTTATTGAGTAAATTATATTTGTTTCGTTCAAACATTACTACATTGTCATGTTCCAGATATTACTGCCGATATATACTTTAAATAATGCATTGCGTTGGGTATTCATCCAATATTTTTTTTATCTACCATAATATCAAAATAGGAAATAATATAAAATCCACTTTATTGTCTTTTCGGGATATTTTTATTATCATGACAACTTGTTGCTAAGTTCATTTCGTAAATGCCTTATGGTAATTTAAATAACTATCTGATAACATATAAAATTTTCCTTTTTAGATAAGTCCAACTTTAGCAGGGAAGTGTATTATATTCATTTTTTTTCACCATTCACGAGACTGTTCAAATTAACTCATTGCAATTTATAGAATTAGGTTTTTATGGGAATAAGAATGCATTTTTGATTTGAAAAGATGTATTTCACCAATTTAATTTAGAAGCCCACGATTTTAATCGTGGTAATATCATGCGGTAACAACAATAGCCGACTCTATTCGGAAAAAACTTCACTAGATTAATCATAATTATTCTACATTGTTTTCAGTGTCTATTTTATTTAACGACTAAAGTCATGTAGGAATGATTCCTGATTGTTCCACGATTGAAATCGTGGATTTCTTTATAGAGTATTTTTCTTTTAGATTTTTAACTACCAAAAGAATATTAAAATAACATAAAATGTGCAATATTAACAAATATATAGCCGCTAACTTATTGAAAAAGATGGCGTGAGATGTGAACAGTCTCCCATTCACAAGAGACTATTCATCTCAAAAAAATCTTGACACTTATAACTACATTTTTTTTTTAAAAAGAAATTGTGCCGAAGTGGTGAAATTGGTAGACGCAGTGGACTCAAAATCCTCCGAGTATTATACTCGTGCCGGTTCGATTCCGGCCTTCGGCACCATAATTAATTAATCTGAATTTTTCTAAATTGACTTTGGAGGAAACTAGAAAAAATTGTTATTTTCAAAACACAACTGATTCAAGTTCATAAACTAACAAACTTTTATATTAAATTGGAGGATTTTAAATGTCTTATAAATTTATTACTATAGCTATAATTATTTTTATGGCTTTTACTGTAACTCTTTCAGCAGTATCAAATGCTGCTCCTATTTTTTTATTAATCGAACCCGGTTCCAGACCTGGTGCAATGGGTTCTGCTTATGTTGCAATGGTTGATGATGCATTTGCCGGTTATTGGAATACTGGTGCAATGGCATTTAATAGAAAGGTTCAATTTGCTTTGATGCATTCAAACTGGTTTGGTGATGTTATGGGTATTAATGATATGTATATCGAATATCTTGCTTGGAATGAATACTTTGAAGATATTGGAAATGTTGGTGCAAATGCTACCTTTATGACTTACGGTTCACAAGATATGACTGATGAAGATGGACTTAAAATTGGTACTTTTACAAGCTATGAATTGGCAATTGCTTTATCTTATGCCTATCAAATGAATCAAAATTTAGGTTTAGGAGTAAATTTTAAATTTATTTATAGTGATTTAGCACCGGAAGGAACTGGTGAAACTGAACATTCAACCAAAGGGCAAGGTATGAGTTTTGCCTTTGATTTTGGCTATTTGCAAAAAAACTTTTTCGTTAGAAATTTAAGCTTCGGAGTTAATTTTCAAAATATTGGACCAAATATCACATACATTAATAAATCTCAAGCAGATCCTTTACCATTAAATCTTCGGGCTGGTTTTTCCTATCGGATTATTGACACACAATATAGCAAATTTGCTATTAATGGTGATATGAGTAAAGTATTAGCAAATGAGGATGATCTTTTTACAAGAATGATTACCGCTTGGCATGATGATCCTATCAAATATGAATGGGAAGAAATCGTAAAATGTATTGGAGCTGAGTACATCTATCTTGATCTTTTATCAATAAGAAGTGGTTATTATTTAGATACAGCTGGAGAAATAGAAGGATTTTCATTTGGGGCAGGAATACATTACACTGTGAATAACCAATATAAACTTGGAATTGATTTCGCAATGCAACCCGCAGGTGAACTTACAAAGTGGAATAAAACATTTTCATTAAATGTTGAGTTTTAATGAAAAAATGGATTCTATTAATCTTGCTAATTGTAGGGTGTTATATCCTACAATCTGCTAATAATCAGAAAATAATTATAAAGAAAAAATCGGTAATCAAGAAAAATCATAAAATACATCCTGTAGAAGAAGAATTTCGTAAAAAACATCATCATACTATCGTAAAAGATAGATCGAAATCAAGAAACTTTAATAAATTGCTTGTTCTTCTTATTGATTTTCAGGAAGATGATAATTCTCAAACTACCGGAAACGGAAAATTTATACAAGATCCGGACGATTATCCAATTGATGTAGGAAGACCTCCTCATAATAAAGAGTTTTTCTTATCACAATTGGAAGCTATGCGCTATTACTATCTTGCCGTAAGTATGAATCAATACGATCTGGAATATGATGTCTTTCCCAATCCGGATACTTCAGGCAATTTTAGAGCATACACTCTTCCTCAAAATATGGAATACTACAATCAAATAAACTCATCTCCAGAATTAATGGTAGAGCGTTTCGAAGAATATTTTACTGATGCCTTTCAGAAAGCAGACGAAGACCCCGAAATTGATTTCAGTCAATACGAACATTACATGTTTATCCATGCCGGCTCAGATTGGCAACACGATATAAAAGGTGATTCAACGCACGATATGCCTTCTTTCTTCATCAGAGTGGGTGAAGGAAAAGAGGTAATTGTTGATGATAATTTTGTAATTGATCATGCCTGCAATATTCCTGAAATGATTACTCAAGATGTAGAAATTAATGAAACAACAAAAGAAATTTCTAATTGCGGAGTAATTAATGCTGTAATGGCACACGAATTTGGACATTCTCTGGGCTTTGTTGATCTGTACAATGTGAATAACTTTCGTCCGGCTGTTGGTGTTTTTGATATTATGGATAGTGGCGGTAGCGGCTTGATCGGTGATACATATATAGATACGAATGGAGAGGAATACGTTTTCTTTTTAGAAGGTGGACTTCCCGCTTTGCCGAGTATTTGGTCAAGACTGCTTGTTGAGAGCTGGAAAGAACATTTCATTGAACAAGGTTATTATAAAACAATTGATCAGATAGATTTTGATAGTGATATTACGATTAATCCGGCAGAATCACAACCGAGTATTATAGGAGATTCGGAAACCCATTTCCTAAAGATTCCCTTCACGGATAAAGAATATCTGCTTCTCGAAAATCGTCAGGTTGATCCTGATGGAGACGGTGGAATTCATGTTAAAGGAGATTTGGCAATAACTCCAGATGATGAAGATAACCCAAGATTTCGAGTTTTATTACATCCTATATATACTACTAGTGATACTCTTAGTCCAAATTATCTCAAGCCAAATTATGAATATGATTTTCTTTTACCCGGCTGGCAAGATACCGGAGGCAATTTTCTTGGTGGTGGATTGCTTGTTTGGCAAATTGACGAAAATGTAATTTATAGAGATGATAATTTCGAAAATAATCGTATTAATACTCGCTATTCTGATAAAGGTGTAAAAATTGTAGAAGCTGATGACATCGAAGATATCGGAAATCCTTACTCATATTTTTGGCAAGGAACAGCTTATGAAGCATACTTTAAATATATGCCTACCTTTAATGAAAATGGTCTTTTCACAGGATGGGATGATTCCTCAATCCCTAATTCTGATGGTGAAATTATTTTTACAGGACACTACGCTAATTATTCTCTTTCTTCTACAAGTAAACCAGCATTACAAACAAAAGCAGAAAATCCTGGTTTTTACAAAATATATGATATTAGCAGTATCCCTATAAATCCACTTCAAGAAAGAATTATGTCTTTTAAAATTGGTTCAAACCTGTTTGACCACACTATGAAAATCATAAGTTTGGATTCGTTAGTAGCAATTGGTGGTATTAGTAAATCGGTAATTGGATATCCATCTTTTATAGAGTTTCCAACTGTTAATAAAAATGAATTTAATTTATACTACAGTTTTTTTACTGAAACAGACTCAACAGATTCTTGGCATTTATATCCAAATAATTTTCCATTAGATTTATTGGAAAAACCTACTTTGCCAATTTCCGTTTTTAATTATGATGATGATAGTTTTAGCGAATACCTTATTTCTCAAAATAATATGTTTTCTATTGTGAATTCAGGTGGTTTAGTAGAAGAGAAAACTTATGAATCATACATAACGGAGTCTCCTCTCTATTTCAGCAATTATTCTGGATTCGTTGTATCAACAGAGGAAAAATTGTACATTGGTGAAAAATCTTATGAAATTCCTGTAGCCAAAGTAACATCAGACGGAACAAATATATTTGCAGTTAGTGATAACAAATATTTTCATATTTCAAGTTTTGGAGTAAATTCTGAGATAATGAATGAAGTAGTTCTACCAAAATCAACAGGAAACTTTAAACCAATTTGTTATAAAGATACTCTACAATCTGAGTTCAGCCGTTGTTTTGTGCAATCAATAGATGGTGATGCATATTCAATAAAAAATAATGAGTATGAGAGAATTTTTTCTGCTGACAACTACTCAACTGGAAACTGTACTCAATTAGCTTTAGGAAAATTTACTGATAATGACCAAATCCATCTTGCTTTCGGTATTGAAGATAGAGTATTTGTTCTTGATATTTTTGGTAATTTGCTTTCAGGTTTCCCCAAAATATTAGATGAAAATATCTTACTGGAATCATTTCCAAAAATCATAACTATGTTTGATGATAATATCCTATTTATAAATACTTTATCCAATTCAATTGAAGCCTTTGATTTTACTGGAAAAGAAAGGTCGGAGTTCTCTTTTAGAAATGTAGATTATAATGATTTTTATCATTTTTTCTGGGAAGAATCGAGTGAACGACTTAATTATATCTATTCTGATGAATCTGAGAATTCCGATAGCTCACATGTTTATTCATCTTATATAAGTGATGTTCAAAATGATCCAATAATCTGGAATGGATGGCGAAACAATGCATATTCGCTATATGAAGGAACAATATCTGCTCCATTATTAGAAGAAAATTTTGCTGCTTATGCTTTTCCAAATCCTGCTAAAGAAAAAGAGGTCAGAATAAGAGTTCTAAATGCCTCAGAAAAGATAAACGTCAAAATTTATGATATTGCCGGACATAAGTTATTTTCAAAAAAAATTGATAAAGAACCTACATTATCACAGGATGTTTTATGGGATATTTCTAATATTTCATCCGGTGTTTACTTCGGAATTGTGAAATGTGGAGATAAAATTAAAAAAGTACCTATTGCTATTGAAAAATAATCGGCAGATTTGCCATAAAAATTAAGGAGAAACTATGAAACGATTATTACTTTTTACCCTGAGTTTCATTTTATTAGTTAGTTTATTTGCCCAAAGTGCAAATAGTGACATTTTTGAAGTTAATACACATCATAAAAAATCTGCTAAGAAAGCTATGGTTATGTCATCAATATTTCCCGGAGCAGGACAAATCTATGCAAATCCTAAATCAATTACAGGTTATATTTTCCCAGCTATAGAGATTGGCTTATGGGTAGGTTTTTTACATTTTAATAATAAAGGTAAAGATAAGGAAAGCGATTATGAATATTATGCAAACGGAGAGCTTATTAATGCTTATCATTATACAAATGAAGATGGTGAATATATTTACAAAGAAGTTTATCGTTATGATAGAGAAAGGCAAACCACAATCCAAGAAGATCTAATACATCATGCGAATAATCCTTTTTATACAAACCATTTTCGTTTAGATGCAGAAAATACTCAGCACTTCTATGAAGATATTGGAAAGTACAATAAATATATTTTTGGTTGGTACGACTGGTATAATATTTATGGTATGAATGAACTTGGTGAGGATGTACTTCCCAGTAGTGGTGATAATACTCATTGGAATTGGGATTCAAATACAAATATGTGGTTAGGAAATGAACCAACAAATCCCACCTCAACATATTATACTAGTAATGCAGATGTGTATGATGCTAATAATGGAGTTACTAGCATTATGCGAGCCGAATATATCAGTATGAGACAAAATACTGAAGATGATTATACAAAAAGTGATTACATGATGTTTGGAATATTGGCAAATCATATTTTAGCTGCAATTGATGCAGTAAGAGTCACAAAAAAAACCAACTTAGCATCTTTATCAAAAAATAATATAAAAATAAATCTCGCACCTGTTTTTGTTCAGAATAGATTATCGGCAGGTTTGACATTTGAAAAAAGGTTCTAATTTAATGAAAAGGGTTATCTTATTATCCATTTTGGTTTTTGTATCCTTGTATCTACATTCTCAAAAAGTTTCAACGGTTAAAGCTATTGCATTTTCAGCTGTTTTACCTGGTTCAGGTCATTTATATTTACAGAAGAATACGAAAGCAGGAATATATTTTGCTTCTGAAATTGGTATCGTTTTTTCCTATTTTAGATTTAAATCAGAAAAAGAATGGGCAACAAATTCATACAAAAAATATGCTCACTCTATGACAGGATTAGATTTAAATAGCTCGGAAAGTAAATATCAATCTTTACAAGAATATTATAGTAGCTCTGATTATAACACGATGGTGAGAACATATGCCAGAAATATGTATTTAGTATTTACTAACGATCCGGAATCATATTACGAATTTTTGGATGAGAACCTAAAGCCTGAAGAAGAAGGTTGGCATTGGCAATCAGAAGATAATTGGCACAAATATAAAGACTTACGCTACAAAAAACAAGATTATGAGATATTAACAAATTTTGCAGTAGCTGCCTTTTTCTTGAACCGCTTTATCAGTGTTATTGATGTTGCAATAAGTTCTAGGAAAATCAATAAAGCATTTCGAAATTTGTCATTTGCACCGGATTTTAAAAATAATGGGATGAAAATGTCTTATGGAATCAAATTCTAAAAAAATAGTTGTTTTACTAATATTTCTAACCATTTTTAATTTTATTTATGCAACAAAACAGCATGTTGGTAAATCAATTTTAAAATCGGCAGTATTACCAGGTTGGGGAGAAATTTCCAATGGAAATAAAACAGGTTATATATTTCTCTCAAATGAAGTATTTTTGTGGTTTACAAAGTACTATTTTCATAAGGAATCTTCTCTTTATGAAGAAGCATCAAAATATCAAGCCCGAAAATATGCTCATATTGATCCTACTATAAATTTCAACGAACAATTTTATCTTGATCTAAAGGGTTACAATTCTTCTGGTTTTGAATCAGGTGGATATAATGCGAATGTTGTTCAAGAAGCAAAAGAAGCATTTCCCGACGATATTGAAAGTCAGCAAACATATATTCAGAAAAATATGTATTCTGATGATTTTTTTTGGAACTGGGATGATAAAGACCGAAAATATGATTATAAAATATTACGAAAAAGAATTACAGAATATTCAGATTATGCTGGTGCAATGACTGGTTTTATTATATTGAATCATCTTGTGAGTGCTATAAATTCAGCTCGTATAAGTGCAAAATTGAAAAAAGTTGAATTCCAAATTTCTTTAAAAAATAATAAACCATATCTTTCTTGCAAATATAAATTTTAAGAAAAAATATATCAGGAGGCTTTAATGGCTGTTGTAATTACTGGAAATGATCTAAAGATTGAAGATGTTTATAATGTTGCTTACGGGAAAGAATTAGTAGAACTTCACCCTGACGCTTTTGAGAGAATTAAAAAATGCCGAACTTTTATTGAACAAAAAATTGAAGAAGGCGAAATAATGTATGGTGTAAATACCGGAATTGGTGAGTTTTCAGAAGTTGTTTTGAATGATGATCAGATCAAACAATTCCAAAAATATCTTATCTATAATCACTCAGCTGGTATCGGAAAAGCTGCTCCTATCGAACATGTAAGAGCTGCTATGCTGGGACGCATCAATGTTCATGCCAACGGAAATTCTGGTTGTCGTCCAATTATTACCCAAACCCTGATTGAACTTTTGAATAAAAATGTTACTCCAATGGTTTGTGAAAAAGGAAGTGTGGGAGCATCCGGTGATCTTGCTCCAATGAGCCAAATAGCTCTTCTCATGATGGGAGAAGGGGAAGCATTTTATGAAGGTGAACTATTACCATCTAAAGTTGCAATGGAAAGAGCTGGAATTGAAATTCCGGGATTAAAAGCTAGAGATGGATTAGCTACAATAAACGGGAGCAATCTTCTCACAGCGATCTCTGCTCTGATAATTTACGAAACTGAAAGATTTTTTAAACAAGCTGAAATTGCTGCAGCAATGTCATTAGAAGCTTTAATGGCAAATCTTAAACCCTATGATGAAAGACTTCATAAATTACGAGGATTTCAAGGTGCGATAACCTCAGCGGGAAATATCAAAAAATTAATTGCTGATTCAGATCTTTTGAAAGGTATGAAAGTAAAAGTTCAAGATGCCTATAGTATGCGTTCTACTCCACAAGTTGTAGGTGCAGCTCGTGATCAACTCAGATGGGCTAGGAGCCAAGTAGAAATTGAATTGAATGGAGTAGGAGATAATCCCATTTTCTTACCTGATGATGGCATAGTTCTTACTGGAGCAAATTTTCAAGGGAGCCCTGTATCTGTTCCAATGGATACGGTAGGTTCTGTAATCACTATGGTTTGTGTAATATCTGAGAGAAGATTGAACAGACTATTGAATCCAGCTCTTAGTGTTGGATTACCTGCTTTCCTTACAAAAGGGGCTGGAATGTTTTCCGGACATATGCTTAGCCAATATACAGCTGATATGTTAATCGTAGAGCAACGAATTCTATCTACACCAGCATCAATTCAATCAATTCCGGCAGCAGCAGACCAAGAAGATTTTGTAAGTATGGGAATGAATACAGCTCTTAAAACAAGACAAATTCTTGATAATGCCTATGGAATTCTAGGAATTGAGTTTATCGCAGCAGCTCAGGCTCTCGATTTTCGTGATTTTACACCCGGAAAAGGTACGCAAGCAGCTCACTCTGTAATAAGAAAAGTAGTTGATCACCTTGACGTGGATCGTCCATTATTCAATGATCATAATAATATTAGAGAAACAGTAAAAAATCGTGATATTTTACATGCTGTAGAAGAAGCAATTGGAGAATTGAAAACATAATAAAATATTAACTCTTGTTATCAAGTTTATTTTCGGAGTATTGAACTGAGCTTATAAAGGTAAACTTCGTAACATGTTTTGATAATTAGTATCTGAACGAAAATACCAATTTGCTAATTTTTTATATTTTAAATAACCCATGACTTTAGTCGTGGATAAATTACCTTCCAAAGTTACCCACTCCAAATCAGCTTTAGCTGATTTGGAGCGGATGGTTTTAGCTTGATCTCAAGCCCACGCCTAAAGGCATGGGTTAATCAAATTTTCAAAATTACTTTTTATAATAAAATTCACACATTTTTATTCAGATACTAATTAAATCCTGTTAGAATAAAATCCAACAGGATTTTTTTATGGAACAAACAAAATTACACTTTTTTTATTTTCATCAAGAAGTAGATATTTTTCTATGCTTAAATCTTTGTAGATATATATTCTTGTTACATCCAACTTATCTGCAAATAATTTAAAATAAACACTATTATTTCTTTCATCAATATAAAGCCAATTATTGAGAAAGCTTTGATTAATAAACAATCCGTCATATTGAAAATAAGTTGTAATTTTACCTTGCGGAAATCCGGAATATCCTCCTCGAATATTGTATATCTCACTTGGAATTGGATTAGCAATAAACTCTTTAAATCTTTTTGGTCCACTTATACTATCTAATAATACCCAGTTTTCCCAATATCCACATTGCCAAATAAAAATGATAAAAGATATTGATACGACAACTGCGAATGAAACAACAAAAATCACAATCCGTTGGTATAATTTTTTTGTAAACTTAAGTTTTTTTCGATTCATAAGTTATTCCTCAAATATAAAATTTCCTTTGATATGTCATAGTTCGGTAGAGAATACAAATGCTTTTTAAAAAATACATAAGAGATTAAAGAAAAATACTGTTTATAATGGATTTTGGGGTTATTATCGGAAACCGCTTCTTGAAGCAGAAAC
>JAIORE010000190.1 GCA_021108315.1 Candidatus Cloacimonadota bacterium | reverse complement strand
CTATTATTACAGCAGATATAGTCAATATATTTTACATTATACTACAAACACACCCTAGTTGATGTAGTACCTGAGATTCAAAACCCTTTAATAGAGCTGATTCTTTTTTGAAATGCGAAGGGTAGGTTAGAATGCAATTTTGAGTAAATATGTGCAATTTTAAACAATAGTTTATCCCAATCATAGTAGGCATTATTTAGCCCGGGTTCTTGTGGTTAATTTTTTCTTTGCGTTCTTAGCACCTTTGCGGTTAACTATATTTCTTCTTTTTTTTCGGAAATAGTTTCGGTTTTAATAGTACAATCGTTAGAGCTACAAGAGCAATTGCTAATCCTATCCATTTCAAAGTTGTGAGAAAGCTAACTACAACACAGGCAATAAGAACTCCAAGAAATATGAATAAAATTGATTTCCAAAATTTAAAACCAAAAAGATAAGCAGCGAGTGAACCCGTCCAAGCACCTGTAATCGGCAAAGGAATTGCCACAAATAACATTAAACCAATCTCTTCGTATTTAATAATAACTTCGCTTTTTCTGCGAGTTCGTGCAAAGATTGCCTCAAGTAATTTTTTTAAAAATGGTACTTTAAAAAATAATTTTGTCACAAAATCAAAAAAAAGCAAAATCAAAAAAATCGGAACCATATTTCCAGCAACAGCAATTGGTGCAACTTTCCATAATGGAAGTTGATACGACAAAACTCCAATCGGAATAGCTCCTCTAAGTTCAAAAATAGGAACCATTGAGATTAAAAAAACTTTCATCTCGCTCGAAATATTTATCTGATCTATTTTATCTTGAATTTTGTATTTAAATCCGCTGGCAAATATTTGCAATACTAAAAATAGTAAAATTATGATAACAATAAATTTCTTCAAATTTTCCATCCTTCTTGCCCGATTAACGGTACAAAAGTAAAATTTCCATAAGAATATGTATTAATATTATTGATCTGTTTTTCAATCACATACATTGTTTGAGAAAATTTTCCACCGGCAGGAATCACCATTTTTCCGCCAATTTTTAATTGCTCAACCAAACTTTGAGGAATCTCCGGTGCTGCTGCCGTAACAATGATTCTATCAAAGAAAGTTCTCGAATTATCTGTTTTCCAACCCAAAGTTCCATCACTAATTTGATAAAAAATATTTTGGTAGTTCAAATCTGCTAATTTTTCTTTAGCCTGATTACTCAAAAATGAAATTCTTTCTACAGTGTACACTTCTTTGACAATTTCTGCCAGAAGTGCAGTTTGATAACCCGAACCGGTTCCAATTTCCAGAACTGAATGGTCGCTTTTTAACTCTGCCAATTGCATCATATAAGCCACCGTAAAAGGTTGAGATATCGTCTGTCCTTCTCCAATTCCCAAAGGAGAATTTTCATAAGCTAAATGGCGGATATCCGCAGGTACAAATAGATGGCGTGGTACTTTCAAAAAAGCACTCAGCACATTTTCATCTGAAATACCTTGATCTATCATTTGATGTTTCACCATCCATTTTTGTTGATCTTCAAAACGCATTAATTCCTCATTTTTTTTGAAACCACGAATTTACACTAATTTTCACGAATTATTTAGCAGCGAACTCCAATTGAATAAAAAAGATATTCAACAGAGCAAGCAAGACTAACATTACGAACAAAAGAATTAACATAAAATTTCTATATTCTTTGCGTTCTTCGCGACTTTGCGATGAATTTTTTTCTTTTTCTTTTTCCTTTTTCGTGTAAATTAGAGTTAATTTGTGGTTTCTCTTTACTTTAACCAGTTTTTGTATTTATCTATCGAATCAAATTTTGTAAACTGAGGAGAAACAGGCGTGATTGAGATAAAATTCTCTGAAATAGCTTTTGCATCACTATTTTCTTTGTACGTCCAGAATGGTTTATCTCCGCCAATCCAGTAGATTTTTCCACCACGAGGGTCAGTTTGTTCAGCAACAAAATCATCATAATGACGATGATCAAGCTCAGTTATCTTAATTCCCTTTATCTCATCAAATTCCACGCTGGGAACATTGATATTTAGAATCTCATCTTTTCCGATTTTTTCAACAATTCCGTCTTCAATCATTTTGCATAAATATCTCGCAGCAGTTTTGAATTTCTGATTATGAAAAGTAGTGATGGAAATCGCTATAGAACGCATTCCAAGGAACATTCCTTCCAGAGCAGCCGCTACAGTTCCGGAATAAAGCACATCTTCACCCATATTTTGTCCTGAATTTATTCCTGAAATCACTAAATCAACAGGGTTTTTTATCAATTTTTGGGAAGCCAATGTTACACAATCCGTTGGAGTTCCAGTAGTTGCATATTTATCTTTTCCTCGTTCGAAAATCCTGAGAGGTTCGTGCAATGTTATAGAATGCGAAGTTGCACTTTGTTGACGATCCGGTGCTACGATTAGAACTTGGTGTCCGTTATTTATCAGTTCCTCTGCTAAAACATTTATTCCTGGAGCATCTATCCCATCGTCATTTGTTAATAATATCCTCATAATTAATCTTCCTATATTTTATTCTTATCTAAATCCAAAAAATATGAAACCACGAATTAACTCGAATTAACACGAATTAAGAGAAAATATTTACCGCAAAGCCGCTAAGAACGCAAAGAATTTATAATTTTTTTTCTGCGTTTTTTGCGTCTTGATTCTTTTCGATATTTGCGTGAACTTTTCATCAAAAATCTTTCATAAAAAATCACATCAAGAAAATAAATAATATCTCTTAAATGTGAAATATGGCTTACTTCATCATTGTAAATCGTTTTAATCGGAACGAAACCAATTTTTGCATTTTTTTCGCTAAACTTCAATATAATTTCTGTTTCAAACTGGTATCTTCTAGTTCGAAATTTAAAATCCTTGATAATATTAAGATTGTACAATCTAAATCCGGATTGCGAATCTTCAATTTTTTGCCCTGTAAAAAAAGAAACAATTCCCGAAGTAATTGAATTACTGAAAACTCTAAGAAACGGCATTTGATCATACGAAAAATCCCTTTTACCAATTATCAAATCATAATCAAATTCATTTTGCAATTTAAGAAAATTTGGAAACTCTTCCGGTTCGTGTTGAAGGTCACTATCTATCACAAAAGCAAAATCGAAATTTGTTAGTATAGCAGCTTGAAATCCTTTTTGTAAAGCAAAACCTTTCCCCGAATTGACTGGGAAATCTATTAAATTAAGATCATACTTTTTGCAAATTTCTTTAGAATTATCAGTGGAAGCATCGTTTATTGCAAAAATCTGTTCTTTTGGGAAAAATTTCAAAATTCGAGATATTAGTTCGTCTAAATGCTCTCTCGCATTAAAAACTGGAATAATTACAGCAGTATTTTCCCACTTAGCTTTTTTCATCAAATTTGTTACATCTTTTTCTTTTTATTCTGTTGTTTCTGAATTTTTGCCCAAGTATCACGAAGGGTTACAGTTCTATTGAAAACAGGATTTTCTGAGGAAAAATCGTATCTATCAGCACAAAAATATCCGAGTCTTTCGAATTGGAATTTTTCTTCCGGTTTCGCATTTTTTAAAGATGGTTCGAGTTTACAGTTCTTTAATATTTTCAATGAATTAGGATTTACAAAATCTTTAAAATCATCTTCAGCAGCAGGATCTTGCACTGTAAAAAGATTATCATAAAGTCGAATTTCTGCATCAATAGCGTGTTTCGCCGAAACCCAATGCATTGTCGCTTTCACTTTTCTACCATCTGGAGCAGAACCACCTTTTGTTTCAGGATCATAGGTACAATGAATCGCTGTGATATTCCCAGTTTCATCTTTATCTACAGATTCGCATTTCACAAAATAAGCATAACGCAAACGAATTTCTCGTCCGGGAGATAACCGAAAGAATTTTTTAGGAGGTTCTTCCATAAAATCATTCTTTTCAATGTATAAAATTTTTGAGAATGGAACTATCCTTGTTCCAGCTGATTCATCTTCCGGATTGTTGATCGCTGTCATTTCATCTGTTTGTTCTTCAGGGAAATTATCAATTATGACTTTTAGTGGATCTAATACTGCCATCACACGTGGAACTATTTTATTCAAATCTTCTCGTAAAGTATATTCCAAAAGTGCCAGATCAACTGTGCTTATTCTTTTTGCCAAACCTATCTTATCACAAAAATTTCTAATTGCGGTTGGTGAATAACCACGTCTGCGCAAACCGGAAAGAGTTGGTAAACGAGGATCATCCCAGCTATTAACAAAATTTCCCTCAACCAGCTCACGTAATTTTCTTTTACTCATAATCGTGTAAGTGATATTCAAACGGGCAAATTCAATCTGAGTTGTTGGGAAAATATCAAGATTTTCAATAAACCAATTGTACAAAGGACGGTGGTTTTCAAAGCTGATATCACATAGAGAATGGGTAATATTTTCCAATGAATCACACTGTCCATGCGTAAAATCATAACTTGGGTAGATACACCATTTATCTCCTGTTCTATGATGATTTGTATGAAGAATACGATACATAATGGGATCCCGAAGATTTATATTGGGAGAAGCCATATCAATTTTTGCTCGTAATGTGCATTTCCCATTCTCGAATTGTCCATTTCTCATTTTTTCAAACAGTTCCAGATTTTCTTCAATAGTTCTGTTTCGATAAGGACTATTTTTCCCTGCTTCGGTGAGTGTTCCCCGATATTCTCTAATTTCTTCGGCATTCAGATCACACACATAAGCTTTTCCATCTTTGATCAATTTCACTGCATAGTCATAAAGTGTATCAAAATAGTCAGATGCGAAATACAAACGATTTTCCCAATCGAATCCTAACCACTTGATATCCGCTTTGATAGATTCCACATATTTCGTCTCTTCTTTTACAGGATTTGTATCATCGAATCTGAGATTGTATAAACCATTATAATCTTCTGCAATTCCATAACTTAGACAAATCGCTTTAGCGTGCCCGATATGTAAATATCCATTTGGTTCCGGTGGAAAACGAGTATGAACTGTTTTCTCATATTTTCCTGATTCTATATCTTTATCAATTATTGCACGTATAAAATTTGTAGGATGTGTTTCATTTTCCATTATTTCTCCTGTTTTTACTTTTTTACCACAGACTTTCACGGACAAGACACGGACTAAGAAAAAGATTCTCAAACAAAGGAAGAGAAGATTTTTTGCCACAAATTCACGAATTAAGAAAAAGATATTTCACACAGAATATGGAACGCAAGACGAAAGAATCACAATGAAGAATTGTCATATATTGTAAAAGCAGTGGGTTTAATTTGTTTCTTCCATTTCTTCTTTACTCCATTTTTTCGTTCTTCCCTATTTCCTATCTGCTATTTCCTGTTTCCCTTCTTCTCTTTTTCTTAGTCTGTGTTTATCCGTGGCTAATTTCTTTTTCTTTTCTTCATCTTTTATCCGCGTTCATCAGCGGCTAACTATGCTTTTATCAACGAACTAATTCTTTTCAAAACCTCATCTTTTCCCAGCAGCTCAACTAACAATGGTATTTCCGGTCCGTGCGGAGAACCATACAAAGCCAGTCTAAGTGGAAAATAGAGATTCTTTCCTTTGATATTTAATTCGGTTGAAGTTTCCTGAATTAAATTATTTATAAATGTTTCATTAAGGTCTGTATCAATTTTGGTTTTCCAGAATTTGAAAACTGCTTGAGAATTATCATTTTCAATAATTTTTTGATTTTCTTCGGAATATACCGGAGTTTCTTTGAGAGATTTTAATTCTTCAGGGATTTCTGCCAAAGTAGAGACTCTGCTCCGTGCAAAATCAACCAATTTAATGAGGTTTTTATCATTCAAATCCCAACCAGCTTTTTCCAAGAAAGGTTTACTTTGTTCAAATATATTTTTTAAATCAAGGTTCTTGAGATACTGACTATTCATCCACTTTAATTTTTCGATATCAAAAACAGCTCCGGATTTACTAATTCTTTTAAACGAAAAAGCTTTAATTAATTCCGGTAAAGAGAAAATTTCTTTATTTCCACTTGGATGCCAGCCTAACAAAGCAATAAAATTCAAAAGAGCTTCTGGTAAAAATCCTTTTTTAAGAAAATCTTCTGTTGCTACATCACCTTGTCTCTTACTGAGTTTAGTTCGATCCGGGTTTAAAATCAAAGGCAGATGTACCCATTTTGGTGGCTTCCAACCGAAAACTTTATACATAAAAATATGTTTTGGAGTACTGCTAAGCCACTCTTCACCTCGAATTACGTGAGAAATCTCCATTGAATGGTCATCCACAACATTAGCTAAGTGATAAGTTGGGAATCCATCGGATTTTATCAAGACCTGGTCATCTATCATATTCCATGGGAAAGTAACTTTATCACGAACTACATCATAAAAACTTATTTCGCCATCTTGAGGAACTTTCAAACGTATAACATGACTTTCACCATTTTTGATTCTTTCTTTAGCATCTTCTTTATTGATTTTGCGACATCGTCCGTCATAACGCTGATCAAAACCATTTTCTTTTTGATTCTCTTTCATTTTTTCAAGATCTTCCGAAGTACAAAAACAGGGATAAGCTGCTTCTTTTTCTATAAGCTCCTGAACATATTTCAAATAAATATCTGTTCTTTGTGATTGAAAATATGGTCCATAATCTCCACCTTTTTGTGGTCCTTCATCGTATTTTACACCAGTTGTTTGTAAGGAA
This sequence comes from Candidatus Cloacimonadota bacterium, assembly GCA_021108315.1. Classification (GTDB taxonomy): domain Bacteria; phylum Cloacimonadota; class Cloacimonadia; order Cloacimonadales; family TCS61; genus JAIORE01. Next base: position 67,432 of record JAIORE010000190.1, on the reverse strand, counting down.
TTTATCAGATTCTCTACCGCTCCTTCAACATATCTGGCTTGATCAGTATCTTCGATTCTTAAAATAAATTTTCCACCTGTTTTTTGGGCATAAAGAAAATCATACAATGCTGTTCTAAGTCCACCAATATGAAGGTAGCCTGTTGGGCTGGGGGCAAATCTCACTCTTATTTGAGGGGACATATCTTACTCCTAATAATTTTTTCAATTTTTCAAAAAAGTTATTCTGTTTATTAGTGTCAATAGCAAATTAATCTAATTATTAAATATTTCAAATTATGGCAAATTTGTAAAATCATAAAAAAATCAAATAATGGGATTGAAATTGTTTGACATAAAGTTTTAGCTTAATATAAACTTGAGAATAATTATCTGGAATATATGTGAAATAAGTATATTTTATGTCACTTCATCATTTTTATGAGTTTATGTATATAATCTATTAAAGAATAAATAGTTTGACACATAAAAGAGATTTTTATTGTATAACTTTTTAAATTTATTGCTTTGTAAATTTTTTGTTTGAGGAGTAAATTATGGATACAAAGAGCATAATAGACAATTTTAAAAGGCGTTTAAATGAAGATCAAAGCACGAAAAAAAAAAGGCGAGTAGCATTGATTATTGACGATTCTGAAATAAATAGAGAAATCCTTAGTTTTTATTTACAGGAAGAAGGATATGAAACTTTTTTTGCGGTAAATGGTAGAGAAGGAGTCGAAAAATTCAATATGATTAAACCATCTATAACTTTTTTGGATATTGTAATGCCGAGAACTTCAGGATTAGATGCATTAGTAGAAATAAAACAAGCAGATTCTGATGCAATCGTAATTATGGTAAGCTCCTATGTCTCAAAGCAAAATATTCAAAAAGCTAAAGCTAATGGAGCTGATTGGTTTTTAATGAAACCTTTTACAAAAGAGAAATTATTTGAAGTGATCAATCGTTTTGAAAAGCAGATTAGCTGGAATGATTAAGGTGAAAATTATGATTTGTAATGTATGTAAAACAGAAAACAAGCAAGAGAGAAATTTTTGTTCCAAATGTGGTAATTCTCTATGCTGGGTATGTGATTGTTTATTTAATAATGCAAGTGATGCATTATTTTGCGGTGGTTGTGGAAAAGAAAAGGATTCACAAAGTAGAAAAGAACAGCAACAATCTTCGGTACCTCAACTGAATAGAAAACAAATTAATGATTTAACTAGCGGTAAGATATTATTCAATTTAGGCGAAGAAGATGTTATTAATCAAGATGATATTGATAAAATATTCTAAACAGGATTTGTGATATGAATAAAAGAGAAAATCAAATTTTACTGGAAGCATTAATAAAAAGAAAAATTGTAAATTTAAAAGAGCTGGAAAATTTTTCTAAAAATGCTCAAAATTCTATTAATTCAGAAGGTATAAGCCAAACAATTATTAAATTTTTTAATATTGAAGAAAATGTATTGGATAATATAATTGCCGAAGAATTTAATATCCCTTTTCTATATTCTACTGATAGTTTACAATGGGTTGATGTTCCAGATTTACCAGCAGAAGCATCTGCAAAATATAGATTTATACCTATTATTGTGGAAGATTTAGAGCTCACGGTTGCCTTTATTGATCCACCTTATCCACGCCTAATAGAATTATTGGAAAATACAACTCATAGGCAAATAGTTCCTGTGATAATCAGCCCTTCTGCTTTTGATGTCTTACTTATGCATAAAAGCAAAGGTACCAAGAAGCAAGTAAGTAGTCGTTTTGATTTTGAAGTGATAGACGTAAAAAAACGTGGTGAAAAATGGGCAAGTAGCAAAGAAACAGCACATAAATTGCCTTCTTCAAACTCAGTATTTGCTAAAATTATTGATGCAGCTCTCGAAAATGAGGTAAGTCACATTCACATGGAAACAACTCCCAAAGGATTTCTGAAAACAAGCTTTCGCATAAAAGGTGTATTATTTAGAGTTGTTACACTACCTGTCCGTTATTCTACTCAAATTCCATCAATGATAAAACAATTAGCCAAAATTGAAACTTTTCAATCAGATCACCCAATTCAAGGAAATGCTACTTTTAAGATTAGGGATCAAAAAATTAATGCAGATATATTTTCTATTCCAACTTCTGATAGTGAAAAAATAACCATAAAGATACTTGATACAAAAAAAGAATTACTCAATATTGAGGAAATTGGACTCTCAGAACATGATAAACCCCGCTTTAATCATATCATTTCCAAGACGGCATCATTAATTGTTTTTTCAGGTCCTTCCGATTCCGGTAAAACTACAACAATGTATTCAATTTTAAATAAAATAAATAGTGAAGAAAGAAATATTTTCACTATTGATCTTGAGAAAGTAGAAGTGAATATAAAAGGATTGAAGCAACTTACATATTTTAGAACCGGTAAAATGACTCTCACTGAACTAAAAGATAACCTGTACAAACATAACTTAGATATTTTAGCAATAGATAAAATTGATAGTGCAACTTCTCTGAATTTTGCTTTAGATACAGTTATGCGAGATGTTCAAACCTTTACTACAATTAATGCCAGAAACTCAATTGATGCTCTATTTAAAATGATAAATACGGGCGTAAGCATTGAAAAAATATCTCTTGCATTAGGTGGTATTGTTTCCCAAAAATTGGTGAGGAAAGTATGTCCTGTGTGCGGAGAAAAATATAAACCGGAAAAAGAATTATTAGAATACATGGGAATACTAAATTTACCGGAAGACATTTCCCTAACAAAAGGAAGTGGATGTCAAAAGTGTCTCGGTACCGGTTATTTGGGGCTTATTCCATTATTTGAGACTCTTATTATTACTGATGAAATGTGCATTATGCTCAGTAGAGGCTGTACTGTACATGAATTAAAAAAAGTTGCAATAGAAAACGGTTTTACTGATCTTCGCTATGATGGATTGAGAAAAGCTATTATTGGTATTACTACTTTGGATGAAGTTTTACGACAAACACAATAAAAGAGGTCTTTAATGAAGAAAGCAAGAGTACTTATTGTTGAAGATGAAAAAAATATTGCTGAAGATATTAAAATAAGTTTATGGAATCTTGGATATGAAGTAATCGCAAGTGTTACACGTGGATTGAAAGCTATTGAAAAAGTTGATGAACTACTTCCTGATCTTATTTTGATGGATATTGAACTTGAAGGTGAAATGAGCGGACTTGAAGCAACTGAAATTATTCATAAAAAGCATGAAATACCGATAATTTATATTACTTCCCATGTTGATCAAAAAACTTTGGATTTAGCCAAAATTACAGACCCTATTGGCTATTTGATAAAACCGTTTGAAGAAAAAGAACTCAGTGTTACTATGGAAATGGCGTTATATAAGTATGAACTGAATAAGTTGATTAAAGCAAGTGAGCAGAAATATAGAATTTTAGTAGAAACGATAGAAGAAGGCATTGGGATGGTTGATAAATTTGAAAATTTCACTTTTATAAATCGAGCCGGAGCCATGATTTTTGGATTTACTTCTGAAGAATTAATCAATAGAAATATTGCTGAATTTACATCAACAGGAGAATTCCAGAAACTTATAAGACAAACTTCTCTACGAAAAAAAGGAGAATCAAGTAAATATGAATTGGTTATTACCAGAAAAGATAAAAGTGAAAGAATTGTTATTATAACAGCCAGCCCACGTTTTGTTGATAATGAATACATTGGAGCTTTTGCTATCTTAAGCGATATTACGGAGGCAAAAAAAGCGGAAGAAAACCTTCAAGTAATAGAAAGACGTCTTACAACTGTTTTCAACAATGTACCTAATATTGTTTTGTACGAACGAGGTGAGAATAGACGGTTTATTTCAGAAAACGTTTTACACCTAACAGGCTATAGCTCAACTCAATTTTACAATAAAGATCCGGAATTTTTATCTTTGGTTCATCCTGCTGATAGAGAAATTATCGTAAGAAAATATGAAAACTGGTGTGAAAGTGACTTGAAAGGAATGCTTACTCAGTGGTATAGATTAAAAAAGGCAGATGGAAAATATATTTGGATTGAAGATAGACAGGTCAAAAATCTCAAAGAAAATGGAGATTATTTTGTGAGTGGTGTTCTGATTGATAACAGTACACTCAAAGAAGCCGAAGAAGATTTGCGAGAAAGTGAAAAGAGATATAAAGCTGTTGTAGAAGATCAAACGGAATTTATAAATCGCTATAATTCTGATGGAATTTTTACTTTTGTAAATGGAGCTTATTGTCGATACTTAGGAAAAGAGAGATCAGAATTAATTGGTAGAACTTGGTTGGATTTTTTTCCAGTAGAAAAACAAGAAGTTGTTCGGAAACGTCTTTATTCGCTTACTCCTCAAAATCCGGTTTCATCCTATGAATATCGTAAGGTTCTACCTAATAATGAGATAAGATGGGAAGAATGGACATATCGTGCCTTTTTTGATGAAAATGATGAAATCATTGAATTTCAATCTGTAGGAAAAGATATTACTGAACGTAAAATAGCTACCGAACTGGTTGTAAAAGAAAAAAACAGAGCCTCATTTTTTATTGATCTTCTCGCTCATGATATTAATAATTTGAATCACGGTATTTTTTCATATATAAATATTATGCTCGCTATGGGAGATTTTCCCGGAAAGCATTTGAAGAAAATCAATACTTGTCTTCATCTTTCGGAAGAGATTTCGGATCTGATTTCAAAAGTTCGGATTTTTTCAGATTTAAGTGACGAAGCCTCAAACCTAAAGGATATTAATCTAAATGAGGTGGTTTCAAAGAGCATAAAAACCGTTATTTTGAACTATTCAAAAGATAAAAAAATAAAGATCAATAATGAATTGGATAAAAAAAATATAACTGTTACTGCAAATGAACTTTTGGATACTGTTATTTACAATATTTTGAATAATGCTGTAAAGCATAATTCTCACGACGAAGTAGAAATTGATATTATCCACAAAATAGTTGAGAAAAATGATATTTTTTATAATCAAATCGAATTTGCTGATAATGGTCCGGGCATAGATGATGAAAATAAAGAAAGAATTTTTAATCGAATGGAAAGAGTGGGAACCGGTAAAAGTGTTCATGGTTTTGGCTTGGGATTGACTTTAGTAAGAAATATCGTCGAGCATTATGGTGGAAAAGTCTGGGTTACAGATAGATCTTTTGGTGAACCGGTAAAAGGTAGTAGATTTGTAATTTTACTTCCCCAAAAATAAGTTTTAAAGCTATAATTTAATAATCATTCTTACTGTCTGTATGCTTTCTGAATGTTAATATATGTGACGATGAAGAATTTCATATTCGTGTTATGTCAAGTATGATTTTGTTAATTTGGTTTATTCCGTATTGTTCCTTCTCCTTTTTTCAAGGAGAAGGTTAGGATGAGGTTTTGTAGTTGTAAATCAAATGACGAATACCAGAATGTATCACAAACAGCCGAAAACCTACGTAAGCTCATCCTGTTTATGCAAAAAATACAAACAGGATTGGTTTGTGATACTTGATTTGAAACTAGAGATTTAGAGCACACAATGACTATGCAAATAAATATAAAAGAATGAAAATTGCTGTTGATCTACATTCACATTCCGGATATGCAGGCGGAGTTGGACAAATATCGTTAGAAGATGTTTCTCGAACTATGAAACTCAAAGGAATTGATGTTTTTGGTACTGGTGATTGCCTTTTTCCTCCTCGAACAGAAGAGCTAAAAAAATCCTTAAAGGAAGTCACAACAGGCTTATTTTCACTTCCCAATGATAATAAAAAATTTCTTTTACAAACAGAAGTTATTTTTTCCACTCGGTTAAAAGGTTATAAAAATAAAACAATCGCTCATCACTTGATATTTTTCCCTGATTTTGCTTCAATAGATAAACTTAGTTTATTGATGGAGAAATGGCAGATGAAAAATACAATTGGTCGTCCATTTATCGTTAGTAATAACCAAAAAGAACTTGAATATCAACTTTATTCAATCCAAGCCATTGATCCATTGATTGAAATTTTACCTGCTCACGTAATGACTCCTGATGGAATTATGGGCAGTAAAAACAATTTGAAATCCATTATAGAATTTTATGGAAATTTTACAGGGAATATACATTGTATTGAAACCGGATTAAGTGCTGATCCGGAAATGCTGGCAATGATTCCAGACTTTGCAGAATTAACGATGATCTCAAATAGTGATTGCCATAGTGCTGCCTTGAACAGAATCGGAAGAGAATTTACTTTTATTAATGTAACAAAAATTGATTATCTTTCCATCATTGAAGCATTACGAAAAAATAATGTAATTGCTACTGTAGAATTCAATCCAGCCGAAGGAAGATATTATCTTACCGGACATCGCAATAATCGTCCTCACCATACTGAACCGATTATTTATTCTGATGAAGTTCCGAAAGATTTAATATGTCCTGTTTGCAATAAAAAGATGTTGTTAGGTGTAAAACAGCGTTGCAATCAGCTAAAAGATAATACGATCAAACCAAAAGAAAGAAAATTTATTCATTTGATTCCATTGATAGAAGTGATTGCCAACTCATTAGGAATAAAGACGTTGAATTCGCAAAAAGTGAGGGCTATTTTTTTTGAAATAATGCAAATATATGATTCGGAAATTCAATTATGGTTTTCGGAAGATGTAAAGGAACTGCTTGACAAAAGAGTTCTCCCAAAAACGATCAATTCCATTTTAGCAGTTCAGAAGAGAAATTTCTTTTTTGAACCACCCGGATACGATGGAATTTATGGAAATCTAATTATCGGAGGTAACGAATAATGGAAAAAGCAATATTTGAAAGTAGAAGGAAAAAATTAATTAAAGCTATGAAATTAGATCAAACTGCAATAATTTTTGCAGCTTCCAGATCTAGCTATCCGCGATATTTTTTGCAGGATAAAAATTTCTATTATCTCACAGGTTTGGAAATTCCTGATGCAATACTAACTATTTGTAAGCGAAAAAAAAAAACAGTCATTACTCTTTTTATTGAGAGAAATATTCCTGAGCGAATTGTTTGGGAAGGGAAAAAAATTGAACCTGAGAAAGCAAAAAAGCTAACAGGTATTGACACAGTAAAATATTTGGATGAATTCGATTTTAATATAAATAACTTTTTATTTTCGATCAATACTTTATATGTAAATAAAGCTATTACTCCATTTTCATCGCTAATCAACCGTTCTCAAGAATTTATTCAGAAAGCAATTAGAAGCATGCCTTCGCTTCAAATAAAGGATTTAAATAATATAATCTCACTGCCCAGAAGCATAAAAGACGAATATGAAATATCGCAACTTCAAAGAGCAATAGATGTTACTGGAAAAGGAATAATTGAAATATATAAAAACGCCAAAAGTGGAATGAATGAATATGAATTGGAAGCGATCTTGTATAAAGAGATAATAGGTTCTGGTTTGCGTCACGTTGGTTTTAAATCAATTATTGCTTCCGAAGTAAATGCTACAACTTTGCATTATGAAGAGAATAATTCTAAAATTCAAGAAAATTCTCTTGTGCTTTTGGATGTGGGAGCTGCTTGTAATAATTATAGTGCGGATATTTCTAGAACTTTTCCTGTAAATGGTAAATTCACTGCTCGTCAGAAAGAAGTTTATGAACAAGTACTAAGTATTCAAAAAAATATAATTGAAATGATCAAGCCGGGAATAAGTTTTGAAGAACTAAATAAAAAAACAAATGAACTTATTACAAAAGCCTTATTTGAACTTGGCTTAATCAAAGATAAAAAAGAGAGAACTAAATATTATATGCACGGTTTTGGACATTTTTTAGGATTGGATACTCACGATGTCGGTGATCGAAATATTACTTTGAAGCCCGGAAATGTGATCACAGTTGAACCGGGGATTTACATTCCGGAAGAAAAAATAGGTGTGAGAATTGAAGATGATATTCTGGTAACTAAAACAGGATTCAAAATTTTATCGGAAAATATTCCCAAAGAAATCGAAGAATTAGAAAAATTATGTGCAAAATGAGAACAAATATGAAAATAGCTATTTATCCTGGAACTTTTGATCCTATCACAAATGGTCATATAGATATTTTAAAGAAAGCTACCAAAATTTTTGATGAAGTAATTTTAGCTGTTGCTTCCGAAACAGGGAAAGACACAATTTTTTCGTTAGATGAACGTGAAGAAATTTGCAAAGTAGTGACAAGTAGTATTAAAGGAATCAAAATAATGAAATTTGATGGTCTTGTTGTGGAATTTGCAAAAAAGATGGGTGCAGTTACAATGATTCGTGGTTTACGTGCAATATCTGATTTTGAATATGAATTGTCACAAGCATTAATGAACAAAAAGCTCTATGAAAAAATAGAAACTATATTTTTTGTTCCGGATAATAAATATTTGTATCTTAGTTCAACAATGGTTCGGCAAGTGATAAAATTAGGTGGAAGTATAAAAGATTTGATTCCTGATTGTGTAGAAGAAGCATTAATAAAAAAAATGAAATATAAGAAAATTTAGCCGTAAAGACGCTAAGAACGCAAAAAAAATATAATTTAAAATTTATAATTTTTTTAGTCTGTGTCTTGTCCGTGGCAAAAAAAATTTTAAATTAAGGAGAAAATAAAATGCAACCCAAAAACAAACTGAACATTAAAATTGATGAAAAAATTGGAGAAGGAGTTTATGCAAACTTCTTTATGATCTCAAATTCACCAAATGAATTCGTAATTGATTGCGGAAGAATCGCTCCGGGACTTCCAAATGCAAAAATATTAAGCAGAATAATTACTACACCTCAACAAGCAAAACAACTTTTGGATCTTTTAAAAAAGAATGTTGATAAATTTGAAGACCAATTCGGAGAGATTAAACTTTTTGGAAAATCAGGTGAAAAAGACATTGGATTCAAAAGTATAAGTTAATTTGTAAAATAGTTGTAGGGCAATTTTCCAAAAATGCTTTTTGCAACATTGGAATATTGCTCTACGAGGGAAATATGAAAGAAACACTTCTCTTAATTGACGGAACCGCTCTGATTTACCGATCACATTTTGCTTTTATCAGAAATCCACTTTTTAATAGCACGGGAATGAACACAAGTGCAATATTCGGAACTATAAATATATTTACAAAATTGATTAACAAATTTCAGACAAATCATATCGCTATCTCTTTCGATAGAAAGGAGAAAACATTTCGGCATAAGATCACAGATACTTACAAGGCAAATCGTCCGCCAACACCAGATGAATTGATTCAGCAGATTGAGCCTATAAAAAGCTTTTTTGATAAAATTGGAATTCCTGAAATTTCGGTGGCAGGCTACGAAGCAGATGATACATTAGCTACTTTAGCAGAAAAATTCAAAAATAAGTTTAAAATAATAATTGTGAGTGGCGATAAAGATTTTGCTCAATTAGTAGATGATGATATTTCACTTTATGACCCGAGCAAAGACAAGGATATTCGGGTTGATGATGTTGTTGAGAGATTTGGTGTATCTCCTTCTCAATTTATAGATTATCTGGCAATTTGTGGTGATAATGCCGATAATATTCCCGGAGTAAAAGGTATTGGTAAAAAAGGGGCTGAAAAATTATTAAATGAATTCGGTTCACTTAAAAATATTTATGAAAATATCTCGAATATCAAATCAAAAAATATTGTCAATAAGTTGGAAACTTCACAAGAAGATGCGTTTCTTTCACAAAAATTAGCTACAATTGTCACAGAAGTACCATTAAAGATTTCAGATAATTATGAATTTAATTTTTCAAAGAATAACTTTCAAAACGCTTTCTTTTTTCTAAAAGAATATGAACTTGATTCCGTAATCAAAAAGCTGAATTTATATGATCCACGCTCATCTGAATTGGAATTTGATTTTTATCCGAAAAATGGTAAACCTGAACAAAAATTTGAAACTATTGTGGTAGATTCGGAGGAAAAATTTGCTGAACTTTTACAATATCTTCAAACTAAAAAGATTGTAGCACTTGATACTGAAACGACTTCAATAAATCCGTTTCGAGCTGATCTTGTCGGAATTTCCATCTGTGCAGATAATGAAAAGGCTTATTATATTCCTATCGCTCATCAAATGGCAAAAAATCTAAATAAAGATACAGTTCTGACGGAATTATCAAAAATTCTGGAATCTCAGGAAATTGTCGGACATAATTTAAAGTATGATTACATTGTACTTGAGCGAGCTGGTTGGAAAATTAGAAATAATTTTTTTGATACAATTATCTCTCATTATCTTTTGCATCCTTCCGAAAGACATTCATTAGAAAACTGTGCAAAAAATGAATTTGGATATGAGATGATGCCAATTTCGCAATTAATTGGAAAAGGGAAAAAACAGATAACATTTGATCTGGTTGATGTGAAAACTGCTTCGTTTTATGCTGCCGAAGATGCTTGGTGTACTTTTATTCTATATGAAAAATTTAAAGATCAGCTTATTCAAAATGAACTGTGGAATCTGTATAATAATATCGAACTTCCTCTTCTAAAAGTTATTGCAAAAATGGAGAAAAACGGAGTAAACATTGATGAGAATATTTTAATTGAAATTTCTCATAAAAATCAAAGAAAGCTGGGTAAACTTACTCATAAAATTTATGAAATTGCAGGCTATCAATTTAATTTAAATTCAACTCAACAATTAGGAAAATTATTTTTTGAAGAGATGGGAATTACTCCGATCAAGAAAACTAAAACAGGATTTTCGACAGATGTATCTGTTCTGGAAATTTTAGCAAAAGAACATAAAATTGCTGAATATCTTATCGAATATCGTCAGATTTCAAAATTGGAATCCACTTATGTGAAAGCACTTCCCAAATTAATAAATCCAATATCAAATAGAATAAATTCATCATTCAATCAGACTGTAGCTTCTACTGGAAGATTATCCAGTTCAAATCCCAATTTACAAAATATTCCTATTCGCACAGCAGCAGGAAGAGAAATTCGTAAAGCTTTTTCGGCAAAAGATGATGATTACCTGATCATTGCTGCTGATTATTCCCAAATTGAATTACGTCTACTGGCTATTTTATCAAAAGATGAAAAAATGATCAAAACTTTCCGCGAAAATGGAGATATTCATAGTCAAACTGCGAGCGTAATTTTTGACTTACCGATTGAGCAGATCAGTTCTGAACAAAGACGATATTCTAAGATAATAAATTTTGGTTTGATTTATGGAATGGGATCTTTTCGGATATCTAAGGAACTTGATATTACTCGTTCAGAAGCAAAAGAATTTATAGAAAACTACTTCGCTAATTTCCCAACAATTAAGAATTATATCGCTGAAAGTATAGAAAAAGCAAAAGTAAATGGATTTGCTGAAACTATTTTTGGACGTAGGCTGTTTTTACCGCATTTATCAGGTTCTAACAAAATGAAAATCAAAGAATCCGAAAGAGTTGCCGTGAATATGCCGATTCAAGGAAGTGCTGCCGATATTATTAAAATTGCGATGATAACTATTCACCGGAAAATCAAAAATAATGATAAGATCAAAATGATAAGTCAAGTGCACGATGAATTGGTTTTTGAAGTACATAAATCTGTTTTGGATGATGCAAAAGCTTTGATAACTACTGAAATGGAATCTGTTTTAGGTCAAGATTTAACCGATTTAGTAAAATTAAAAGTTGATGTTGGAGTTGGAGCAAATTGGTTTGAAGCTCACTGATAACTGCGAAGTTCAGAAGATCTAAAGAAGATTTTTTGCCACAGACTTTCACAGACTAAGAAAAAAAGATAAATATTTTCTAAATAAAAAAAAGCCATTCAAATAAATGAATGGCTTTAAAGATTGGTATCCCGTAGGAGAATTGAACTCCTGTTGCAGGAATGAAAATCCTGAGTCCTAACCACTAGACGAACGGGACACTACTTAATATGGTGATCCAGGATGGGATCGAACCATCGACTCTCTGCTTAAAAGGCAGATACTCTACCGCTGAGTTACTGGACCATAAAATTCACTTCTATACACTTAAATCATAAGTGATCGCCAAATTATTTTTGGGGAATTCGGTGTCAATAATTTTGTTGCAAAAAAAGATATTCCAAAAGAAATGGTATCCAAGTAAATAATTATTACTAAAACTTTTTATTTAATAATTTTAGAAAAGGTGGAAAAAATTAAAGGATTTATAAAAAATATAACATCAAATAATAAAAAACATAATGGGAGATATATGAAAAAATCCATAAAGCAAGAACAGCTAGAAAAAAAAATTTTACTTAAATTATCAGGAAAGACCCTTGAAGTAGTAAAATATATTTTTAATGATGAAGAGATACAAATTTTGCAGGATTATGCAAATGTTGTTTCTATAAAAAGATTGGGCTTTAATGATCATGGACCGGTTCATATGAGAACTGCAGCTTTGAATGCACTAAAAATGTTCGAATTATTGGCTTTTGCTGAGATTAAATTTAACTTGGAAAAAGAGAGTTTGGGAACTCTTGAAGATAGTAAGATTGTCGTTTTGATAGCTACTTTATTACACGATCTGGGAATGACTGTAGCTCGTAATAAACACGAATTTTTAAGTGTGGATATTGCACTACCAATAATTAATAGAATTTTAAAAGTATTTTATAGAAATAATTTAAAAAAACAAGTAATTTTGAGATCAATGATAATTGAAGGAATTTTTGGGCATATGGCGACTCAAACGATTCATTCTTTGGAAGCCGGATTAGTTTTGGTTGGAGATGGTTGCGATATGGAAAAAGGAAGAGCACGCATTACAACACTGCTTTCTACCAAACCTCAAGTAGGTGATATTCATAAATATTCATCTCGGGCGATTCTAAAAGTTAATATTATTAAGGGTGATAGAAAGCCGATAAAGATACTCGTTGATATGAGCCAATCTGTTGGTTTTTTTCAAATTGAAGAAGTCTTGTATCCCAAAATTGCCAGTAGTCCGGTCAAAAAATATATTGAACTATATGCTGGTGTAGAAGGAAAAGATGTTTTGAGATATTTATAGCGAGGAATTATGAGTAATCTGTCTTTTATAGAAAATATTCAAGCAAATTTACCGGAAATGATGATAGGAACTTATCGTCTAAAAACAATTAATACAATGCTAAATGAAAATCCGGATTGGAAAAAGGAGTGTTATTTCAATCTTAAAAAACTGCTGAGAATTATGACCAGTGAAGAAGCCTCTGATATAGATTTGGGTGGACCTCGAACTAATGGGTACATTTGGTTTCGTGTTTATGGAGATAAAACACCGGCTCAAAATATTCCAAAATATAAAGATGATGAAGTTAGTGCGATTATATTAAGCATTTTGACAATTGAACAGAAGGAGATATTTTTCAAAGAGAAGAATTTAGATTTTTCGATTACAATGTATTTAGAGGAAAATGAAGCTCCCTTTCGCTTTCGAGGTGATGTCTTTTATGAAAGAAATACTCTTGCTGTAAATTTTCGTTTAATAAATCAAGATCTCTTTAGTATGGAAGATTTGCAGTTTCCGACTCCAATTGTAAAAAGAGTAAATTTGAAATTTGAAAAATCAGGTTTAATACTCATTACGGGAATAACCGGCTCTGGGAAAAGTTCGACACTTGATAGTATAATCAATCTAAATAATACGACAAATAATGCTCACATAATAATTATTGGAAATCCCATTGAATACATTCATCAATCACAGAAGAGTTTGGTTACTCATCGTGAAGTTGGCGAAGATGTGCTAAGTTTTGGAAGCGGATCCATTGAAGCCCTCAGGCAGGATCCTGATATTATCGTTGTGGGAGAGATGCGAGATGCAAAAACCATCTCAACTGTTTTGGAAGTTACCGGCAGTGGTCATAAAGTATTTTCAACTCTTCATACTAGCTCTACCGTAGAAAGTATTCATCGGATAATTGCTGAATTTCCACCTGATGAACAAGAGCGAATTCGTTTCCGTCTCGCTGATACTCTCAAGGTTGTTATTTCTCAGAAACTTGTTCCAAATCGGAGAGGAAGCTTGACACTTGCCAAAGGGATTCTTTCGATAAATCCTTCGATTCAAGCTGCAATTCGTAATAACAATATTTCAGAAATTTTCCAGATGATTACCGAAGGGAAAAACATGGGAATGTTTACTTTGCAGCAAGATCTTTATAGACTCGTCAAAACTGCTGAGATAACTCCTGAAACAGCTATGAACTTTGCAAATAATCGAAAAATTATGCATCAATTATTGAAATATGGATAATCAAATAAAAAAAGAAATAAGAGTTTACGCAGAGACGCATGAGGTAAGACGCAAAAAGCGCAGAGAAAAATATAGTGAAAACAAAAATAGAAATAATAAAAGCAGATATCACAACACTAAAAGTAGATGCAATTGTTAATGCTGCCAATAATTTACTTCTCGGTGATGGTGGCGTTGATGGAGCAATTCATAAAGCAGCTGGATCAATGCTCCTGACAGAATGTCGCTCTTTGAACGGTTGTGCAACCGGAGAAGCTAAAATCACAAAAGGTTATGATCTTCCTGCAAAATTTGTAATTCACACAGTTGGTCCGATTTGGCAAGGTGGGAATAATAATGAAGAGCAATTATTGAGAAGTTGTTATGAAAATTGTTTACGAATTGCTGTTCAGAACAAATTAAGATCTATTGCTTTTCCGGCAATAAGTACCGGAGTTTACAGATTTCCCAAAGAATTAGCAGCAAAAATTGCATTAGAAACTATTAATAAATTTATTAGAGATGAAGATTCTTTAGAAAAGATAATTTTAACTTGTTTTAGTGAAAAGAGTTATGAATTATATGTAGAAATTTTAACGGATTCTCAAATTGGAATTTAAACTAACCCAAGACGGTTCATATACCGTTTATAACCAACTTTATAATGAGCACTATCACTCAATCTCAGGAGCTTTTGAGGAAGCACAGCAAAAGCATGTAAAAGCCTTAGGAATTGAAGACAATATGAAAATTTTGGATTTCTGTTTTGGGTTGGGCTATAATAGTATTTTAGCTCTTAAAAATCATAATAATATTGAGATAATTGGACTGGAAAATGATATTAATATTTTGGAAATGATAAAAAATCTAAAAGTTCCAGACGAAATTAAAAAAGAATATGATAGTTTTCGCAATATTGCTAATTCTCGCGATATTTGTAATAAGCAAAATAATAGAATTAAAATTATTCTTGATGATGCTTTGAAATCCATTAAAATTTTACCAAATAATTATTTCGATAGAATATTCTTTGATCCGTTTTCTCCAAAGAAACAGCCTAAAATGTGGTCTGAATCTGTGTTTCAAAATATGTATCGAATCATGAAACCAAAAGCAAAATTAAGTACATATAGTTGTGCAAAAATGGTGCGAAGAAATATGGAATCAGCAGGATTGGAAGTAATTGACGGACCAGTAATCGGTAGGAAATCACCTGCTACAATTGCTATAAAATTATAGTAATTGACGGAATGATTGTGTTAAATATTTGAGAAGACAAATTTAATACAAAAGGTAATATACTATGTTAGAAAGAATTGCAGATCCTGTGGAATTTCCAGCAGATCAAGAATTTGATAGAACTTTACGTCCTAAGAAACTTGCAGATTTTGTTGGTCAGGAACAAATCAAAGAAATATTGGAAATATCTATTCAGGCTGCCAAACTTAGAAGAGAACCGCTTGATCATGTGCTTTTTTACGGACCTCCCGGCTTAGGAAAAACCACTTTAGCATATATAATTGCTAATGAATTGGGAGCAGATATCAAAGTAAGTAGCGGACCTGTTTTGGAAAGAGCCTCAGATCTCGCAGGAATTTTGACCAATTTACAACGTAACGATGTCTTTTTTATAGATGAAATTCACAGATTGAATCATGTCGTAGAAGAATATATGTATCCGGCAATTGAAGATTTTGAAATGGAAATTATCATTGATAGCGGACCAAGTGCACGATCATTAAACATTGAAATTGAACCGTTTACTTTGATCGGAGCTACAACGAGAGCAGGTTTGTTGACTTCACCTTTACGAGCTCGTTTTGGATTGACCTTACGACTGAATTATTACGATATAAAAAGCATTGATAGCATTATAAAACGTTCTGCGAGATTGTTAAAAGTTCCTTTAGAAATAGAAGGAGCTGCAGAAATTGCCAGAAGAAGTCGTGGAACACCGAGAGTTGCAAATCGTTTGCTACGAAGAGTGAGGGATTATGCTCAGATAAAAGGAGATGGAATTATTACCAAAAATATTGCCATGAAAGCTTTGAAAATGCTAAATGTTGATCATGCCGGTTTAGATGATATGGATAAACGAATTTTGATGACTATTATTGAAAATTATCAGGGTGGTCCGGTTGGTTTGAAAACATTATCAGTCGCTGTTGGTGAAGATCATGGCACGATCGAAGAAATTTATGAGCCATATCTTATTCAACAAGGTTTTCTTGATCGTACTATGCAAGGTAGAAAAGCAACGATTAAAGCTTATCGACATTTTAAAATGAAACCAACAGACACTCAGATGAATTTATTTGAGGATGTTTAAAAGAATTTATCACAGAGCAAAGAAAAAATGATAAGAAAAGAATGAATAATTAGAATTGTGTTTGCACTAAATTCTGCTCTGATAATATTAACTTATCTTGGTTTTAGAATTTATGCGAAATTTTTACCGGAAGGTGCAGATAGTTCAGAATTATTTTTTATTAGCTATATGTCGCTGTTATTATTTAGTTGGTTTGCAATACCTTATATAGGAATTTGTATAATTGGTTTATTTATAGATACAAAACTTAAAATTTTGTATTATATTGCAACTGGAATAATAATTCTCGCAATAATATTTAATTTAATGTTTTTTTTTAGTAATAGTTTATCGTAAATTTTACAAAAAAGCTAATACTCATTTTTAGCCATCTTACCATTGTTTCATTTAGAAGCAATTTCAAAATAATAATAACGTTTGTCTCCTGATGGGAAATTTAAGATTCAACCATTTCTCCAATAACAACGAAATTCATCATTGTCGCATCAAATAATTTTGAATCTTCGTAAAATTCGTCTGCATTTTTTAAATTTACAAGAATAATTTTGCTTAAGTATTAGAGTATTAGAAAAAATATCTCACAAAATGCCCTTATATTAACCACAAACTTAAGTTTGTGATTAATAAGACAAAAAAATTCCTCTCTTAGAACAAAAGAGAGGAATTTAGATTACATCGTGAAATTTTTCTTTTCTATTTCACTGAGGAGTGAGTTTTATAAGAATCTCAAATGAAACCTTCCGAAACTTCATAGATTAGAAAATACTTAAGAAAAGCTTCGGAAGGTGATTTTATCTTTTTCTTCATTATTCTCTATTCATCCCGAATGCTTTCGGGATTATTAACTGTTTTTTATTTCATCATTAACATTTTTTTGGTTTTCTGATAGTTGTTGGCAGAAAAATTATAAAAATAGACACCAGAAGCTACATTTTTTTTGTTTTCATTTTTTCCATTCCAAACAACTTTATGATTTCCAGCTTCAAATGAATTATTCAAAAG
This sequence comes from Candidatus Cloacimonadota bacterium, assembly GCA_021108315.1. GTDB lineage: Bacteria > Cloacimonadota > Cloacimonadia > Cloacimonadales > TCS61 > JAIORE01. Next base: position 49,869 of record JAIORE010000190.1, on the reverse strand, counting down.
TGTTATGACTTTCTGACCTTTGATATTATAAATATCCAATTTTACTTGAGTATTTATATTCAGATCAAAAGCAATTGTAGTTGTAGGATTGAAAGGATTTGGATAATTCCCTTTAAGCTCTGTAATTTCCGGAAGTTCAATAATATCTGAGTTGGTATTTGTAACAGTAAGTGTAATAGGAATAATAGTTTCGTCTCCATCATTAGTAATGAGAAGTTCACATTCATAATCTCCGGATTGTGAATCAATAGTAGAAAATTCCAGATAGATTTCATCCGTTTCATTGAAGAGAACACTTCCTTCGATAGGATATACGGTAATCCAATCGTAAGTTCCTTGCAGATCCAGAGAGTAGTATCCCACCAAACCTCCGGTATTTGTTATAGTGAAAGATTCTACATTGGTTGCTTCCATTTCCATCTCTATTTCAAAAGATGATATGCTAAATTCTAATTCTGGATCATCATAGTTTCCTGCTCCGGGGAAAGTGATATTATCTATCCATGCACAATCACTACCTGTATCTACTGAACCATCTTTGTGATATCTCCATTCAAAAGTATGCGTACCTGCCGAGATCGTATATGTTTGCAAAGCCCAAGGATACGTTCCAGACCAGTCGCCAATTGTTTGTCCATCTATCTCAAAGTATAAATAATCATAATTATTTTCTGAAGATACCTTTCTCATAAAACTTATTTCCGATTGAGCAGGAACATCAAAAGATACTTCCATGATACTATCTTGGTTATGGGTTATCGTACCAGATTTAGCACAATAATTGCCTTCAAAAGCCCCATTTGAAATTGTCCAATCGGCAGATCCACTAAATTCCCATGAGAAAGAATCAAAATCACCCGTTTCAAAATCTTCCATAGATACACCCACTCTTACAGAGAAAGGAATCGTTACATCAAAACCATTTTCATTAGTTATGGAAAGTTCAAAATCTACCACTTGCCCAATATCAATAGAAGATAAAAAATGAACAGAATAACTAAATGAATCGTATGAATTTCCTTCGAACATCAATATAGCATCACTGGCTTGACTAATAGAGACATCATTATCTGTTGTAGACAGTGTTCCTGTGATATTTTCAATTGGAGTTCCTCCGGAATTATGAATGGAAACAAATAAATTTCCTGAATCGTCCGGATCTATGGAATAATTATCTTCATCATCAAAGAAAGTGGTATTATATTCCAATTGAGGAGCATATAATTCTACATTTAGTACTAATGGCCAGACATCATTATCACTTTGTACATTTACATTGATAGTAGCAATATGTCCATTGGGAACATTTTCAGAAATGCTTAGCAAAAATGGATCACTATTCACCTGCGAGTTTTCTCCAAATACTGTTCCATAAGTTGCATAATTCTGGGTAATATCAATGTATTGATCTGAAGTAGAGATAGTTGCATTTACGTTATAAGCATTACCTTCTCCCACATTATTCAAAAAAATACCCAATTCTATATCTTCTCCAATATCCATCTGATTATTATTGTTCTCATCCTGAATATCCAAGCTTCCTAATACTAAAAAAGCATCTTCGTGGGGAATAGGAGCCCCAGTAAACATAATTGCCATCTCATTTTCTAATTCTTTGGCAGCCGTAGGATATGTATCATTAAAAGTATATTGTAAACCTCTGAATCCGGTATGATCTTCCAATCCAATCGTTGCATATAATCCATGCTCTTCATAAGTGCTACCATACGCACCCTGATCAACATTGTTTATGGTTTTGTATTGGAATAAAATTCTTCCATCACCTGTTGAAGTGGGATAATACATTGGATCATATAAAATTACCTGAAAGGTTTCCTCTGAACTACCGTTGTATTCATTTTTTAGATGAGACCACTCCACTACAAAAGTATGATTATCATTGAAATATTGATAACAAACATGACCTCCGGAAATTATCAAATCATCCCAAAAGGGAGCTATCATTGGAGAAGGTCCCAATGGTCCGGGAATTTCACGATTCATAAAAGAATATTGCTCAGTTCCACCGGGAACAATAAAACCGTTGGAACATATCGTTATCATATTGTAATACTGACCATAATATGGAAATACGAATGGTAAATCCACATCTTCAATATCTCCGTTATTACCAACATCCGACATAGAAAGAACAGTTCCTGAACCACCATAAGCCGGATCAATTTCAATCCAGTTATAGATTGGGACATCAAGATAATCGGTATCTTCATCATCATAAGCATAATAACCGTAATCATCTGGTCCATAGGGATCTGTAATGGATACTTCACCAATTTCAAGCATAAATTGGGTTGTATTGGAAAAACCGTTAGAATTATATAATTCCAAGTTCATCAAAATTTGATTTCCGGGAATAGTAAGAGCATTAATCGCAATATTAAAACGATCTGAATTGTTATTTTCGGTAGTATCATAAGCAATATTTCCAAAATAACCAGAATTATCATTAATCTCAATTAAGTCATTCTCGCAACTCAAAGTTCCATACACACTTGTAATATCTTCATAACCAATGTTATCAATCGTTACAATAAGCTCCATAGTTTCTCCCGGATCGGGAAGTTGGTTATTCCCATCTTCTACATTATAATGATTGTAAACTAATTCGGCAGCTTTTATATTGATAAACAGATGATCTTGCCATATTTCACGAGTATCATCAGAAATAGTAATAATAAAATCAACTTCTTCTTCATTCAAGGCTTGCATATTAACAGTAAAGACGAAATCGCTATTTGAATAAAGTTCTTCTCCAGGAGCAATAGAGCCATAATATTGTTCAGAAGAAAGGATCGAAATATGTTCATTTTCACAGGAAATTGTAGTAGTAATATCACCTGTAGCATTATTACCAGAGTTTTTCAATTTTAAACTTAGCTCAATAGTCTCACCAGGATTAACCAAGCCGTTAAAATTCCCACTTGATTCACCACTTGTATCATCGTCTATTGCAGATTCAATAATATTTACAAAAACGTCATCCTGAAAAATTGTAGTAGTCTCGATGATTGGAATATAATTATGTTTGGTGATAGTTATACTAAAATCACCAGTATTTTCAGTTTGAATAGGAAGTATTACCTTACCGTCTTCATCAGAATAGGCGGAAACAAAAATTTCATCATTTCCTTTAAGTATTGTAATCCAAGCACCTTGAACTACATTTGTATAAACATCAGTAACAGTTATTTCGATAAAATTTGTTCCTAAAGGAATTTGATCTGAAAATTCGGCAAACATATTCTGAGGAACTCCTGTCCAAAGTTCTATTGCCGGTTCACCCATTAGATTGTTCCAATAAGAAAATTTATTTACAGCATTATCATCATTATCAGGATAATTGTTGTATAGAGCAAGTTTTCCACGAGTGAGAGCCCCACCCATATTTGTTATATCATCTTTAAAAATTCCATGGAAAGTTGCCCCCGTAACTATGTTGTTGTAGCATGTATGAGTTTGAGCAGTGGCTGTTCCTACGCAAGCAATTGCCCCTTTGGGAGTGGAAGGTGTTCCAACTCTTAAGAAAATTTCACTCTCTGCATCTTCATAAGTACTGGAAATATCACCGGTAGCACAGGTTAAGATCATTACGACGGGAAGCATAAATCCATTATTTAGAGCAATTGTATCGCTGTTATCCCAACCACTCATTCCAATATATCCACGATAACTAAAATAGCTTACACCGTCATTTAAACTATTAATCATAGTATTTACATAAGAACCGCTATAAGCTTCATCAAAAGTAAAATCAGGATTTGAAGAGGAAATTAATTCTTTAAGATATTTGCTAGTAATAATTGTTGATGAACCAGAATGGGTTGGATCTCCAACCAATAAAGCATTCGTATACCAATCGGTACTACCGAGATATGGTTCTTTTTCATAATGAATTATTTTATTGATAATAGTTTGTAAATCTGTAGTTGTATCTATTGATAATCTTCCCAAAAAAATATCTGCGAGAATATCATCACCTGCCAATAATGAATAGAATTGATCACCATCTCCACCATCACAATCTGAAGTAGGAATAGATAAAGTGCCTACTGCATCTCCAACAATGCATAAAAACTCCGGTGGATTTTCCCAGTTATCATAAGCGTTCTGGATGTAGTTTTTGATCTGATTTGATGAAGTACCTGTATCTGATGTGCTTGCGAGATGTACTTCAAAACCTTTTTGATGTTTCCAGTTTGTTAAAACACGCAAAATATTTAATAATTGGGTATTATCAGGATATATAAAAAGATATGATGGGATTTGGTAGTCTTCATCACGATTGTTGGAACTATCGTAATTAATTACTACTGATTCATATAGAGGTTCAAAAAAACGAGATTTCTTTCTTTTTTCAGATGAGCGTCCACCCACAATATTTACACTTACATTCATATTTGTAAATACTTTTAAGGTTTCAGTTTTGGGATCGTATTGGAAAGGATTAATTGTGATATTTACTACTCTTAAATCTCTCAAATAAGCCGATTCACCAATATTTACCAATTCCAGAGGAAAAGTTGAACCGTTTTTATAGAAATTATCATTTATGATAAAATCAGTTCGAGGAGGATCACTTTCATAAACAAGAGGTTGAGCTGGAAAAGGTTTGATATTGTGAAATAATTCGAATTCATTTTGTTCAATATTAATTTCAATTTCAGCAGATTCTGGAATTGTGATCATTCTGGTAAATCTGGGTAGTTCGGGAAATCCGGTTTGAATAAATCTTCCTTCTTCCGGATAAGTTATTTTGCAATAGTTTTCAGATTTTTTTATGATAGTTCCATTATCAAAACCATCTAAAGAAAATTCTATCTCTATATTATTCTGAGAATTTGAGGTTATATTGAATAGATCGCTTTTTTTATTTTGATCAATTGCTTGCCATTCTGCATTCAATGATAAAATAAATATTCCAAAAATTATAAATATAATTATTTTCTTCATTTCTTTCTCCCTAAAAGACAATATCCCAATTAATTTAGCATATATTATTCCATTTGATATAAAATAATGAAATTATTATTTTATCAAAACAACTTATTGCTTAACCATCTCTAAACAAAATTTATTCTATAGTTAATAGTTGCCTACGTAAACTTTATTTACAACAGAAAGAAAGAAGAAAGAAATAGAAAATAAGAGATAGGGAAAGAAAAAACCTTCCGAAGTTTTAAACTCCAGAAGGCTCATATGATAACTATTTATTTTCGCTAGAGGTTTACTCTGTCGAAGCAACTACATAATAGAATTTCTTTTCTACGGTGATAGAAGCTGTCCAAGTTTGAGTTGCTCGATTTTTGTCAGGCTTGACTTGCCCCGATAAATCGGGACGAGTTAGAAATGATGAATTGCTTTGACTGTCGAAATGCTCAAGTCGAACTCCCTTTGGTTGTATCAACTCGAGTCTTTCTTGGCTTCTAGTACTTCCAAAACTGCCACTTCCTGTTACATCAACAAAAGTTTCTTCCGAGTCATCAGAAGCATAAATCTTATAAGAATTTGCTCCGGCAACTTCATCCCAACTTATTTGCACATCTGTTCCGATGATTTCAATAATTACATTTTGCGGAATATCAAGAGCTCCGGCAATTTCAAGCTCATAAGGAGTGCTTGGTGATCCTAAGATCAGATCATTATTGAAGGTAAATGAATGAGCTGGATCAATAATTTCATCCGCATCTGCGTCATATACTTTTAAGCTTATTTCTTCATTTTGGGTATTGGAAAAGACCGTAAGGAAATACAAATAAGTATCAAGAACAGGAATTGAGGTGACAGAACCACGACATTCTTCTCCCACAAAAGCTCCAACCATATAATTTCCTGAAGTAGCAGGAATTTCATTGATCAGAAGTTCAATTGTCACACTCGCTGTGTATTCAAAATCTTGTGGATTGACCGACCAATCCGGTGCATCTCTGAGAACAAGCGGAGTTAAATCTGGATAATCATTTTTCGATCTGATAATATATTCGGGATATTCAAATGAACCTGTTCCTGACGAATAAAGCATAAAACCTTCGTCGGGATTCATAAATCGCAAAGAACCAATCCAACCAATATCGGAATCAACATAAAAAGCGTAGCCAGCTTGGTTCTTTATGAAATCTCCGGCTGTATTTGTACGATCGCTCAGTGCTTCATTCACACTCATACTCACGTGCGGAATGTAACCTATCCAATTCCAGCCTGTGCTATAAGAAATAGTGGTAGTAACCGGATCTCGCAATTCACCTATTATTTCCAAATTCTGTGCTTCTGCCATTTTTATCTTATACATCGAAGTATTGTTAAGTGATGATAAAGTTCCCAACCACGAGTCAGTTAAGTATTGAGAATATTGTGTTTGAGCTTTGATGAGATCAGCATTTATCGGGCTAAGTGAACCAAGAACATCATTGATAGTATTGGGAACAAGATCCAGATTTGTACTGAACCACGTCCAACCCGAATTGAGAGGAATATCCTGAACCATATCGTTAACAGTTGCCAAGCTTATTGGATTCAGGGGAGTTCCATAAACCTCGTTGGCAAGATACATCAATGTTCCACCAAATACAGAATGATCGACCTGATAGTATTCCTTGTTATCAGAATTGTCCCAAACCCTGAATATGATCTCATCTTCGGTTCGCACCGGATCGTCAAGATCGCTATAGATCGTCAGGAAAACCTGATACGGATGAGTGGGAATATAGGGAATTGCTTCAATATTGGCAACTCCGCGGCAAACCCAATCTCCGCTTTCTTCTTGCATAAATGCACCGATTATGTCATTTGTATCGACTGAAAGACCTCCTTCGATATTGAGCTCTCCGATAATACTCATTGAACTTTGGAAGTTGTTGAATTCCGTAATCGTCCAATCCGGTGGGTTGGAAAGCACATCAACTTCAATTTCAATAGCTTCATTTCCCATCGGAGTGTGAGCGTAGATGATTGTTTCATAATGCCCAAATCCTATTTGATCACTGATCTCGAAGCTGATCTCCTGAGAATCAAGTGGAATCAACTGACCAGAAGTTGGAGTAATAGAGAGCCAATCAGGAGTGTGGTACTGCAACAGTGGATGATAAAGTGAATCTGCATAATCTGTGAACACATAGGAATAGTATTGTCCACCATCATTAATAAGATTTGCGGTCAAAGTCATAGATTCCCCAAGTGGTTTGATCACATCAAGTTTAGTTACATTCCAATTAACAGGATTACTGTTTACGTAGAATTCCCAAGTTATTGGGGCTTCCATTGTATTGCCATAAAGGTCTCGAAGTCCGGAAACTTCCGCTTCGAGAGTCTCATTCTCGAACCAGAAATTTGCGATATTGGGAGTGAGATTAACCATATTATCGACGCAGGTTATATCTATCCCAATTTGCATTCCAGTACTAATGACTTCAAGAGAGAAATTTGACGGATTGATTGATGCTGGATCTATAGTTTCTACAAAAGTTAAAAGAATTTCATCTCCTGGTTCCAGAATTTCATCTTGAGGTTCCGGTTGATTAAACAGGATCGGTGCAGTTCTATCTATAATTCCAGACAAACTTTCCGTGTAATAATCTGCTTGTACACTGTCTGTTGTTGCTGCTCTGATCTCATAAAGTCCATCTGAAATTCCTGAAACATCCCAAGGGACTTCAATATAATGCGGATGAGATGATTCCAAGCTGTCTCGGAATATCTCAAAAGCCGGAAGCCAGTTTTCATCTTGTGGATGCTTGTATTGCAATTTTATTGAAGCGAAGTCTGGTTTAGTTAAATCATAATCCGTAAGAAAAATATCCAAAGTATCATCATTTGCCTGATTTAATATCCAGTTGTCAGATGGTGAATCTATTGAAACTCTGCTATAGGGTGGTTCCCAATATACATCGAATTCTTTGAAGACATAGAAATCATGACCTTCGGGTCCTTCATGACCTCTATCTCCAGTAGTATAAAATTCCAGAGTTAGGTTTTCATATTCGTAAGCTAACGGTCCTTGAGAAACGGTCATTATGGCTTCTGCAACTTCTCCGGCAGGTACATCAAATGTCATTGTTCCACCCAAAATGGATCCATTTACCCTAATAACTGCTCCACCCGGATTAGCTGTCATATTTTGAGTCAGATAATATCTGCGGTACTCATTTGTTTGGCTTGTATTACCGAGAGATAGCAAAAATACAGCTTGCTCCCCGGGAAGTAATCCGTTTACGGAACTTGGAGTTGCAGTAAACGAAACACCTTCTCTTGGCAATGTTTCCGGTTCCCATGGACACGATGATGCCCCTGAAAGTAAATTAAAAACTGGAGTTCCATAGACAGTATCTTGTTTTATATCGACAGTAAAATAATCAGCAAGAAAGTTTAAGTCTGAGGTCTCATCATCATCTGCTAATGTAAAAGAAGTTTTAGTACTTGTTCCTTCACCGTCAGTATAGTTTCGTTTATTTGAAATAATTGTACTGAAAGCATAACCTCCTTCTACACCGTGCCCATTAACAACCAAGCCAATCGTAGAAGCTGCTTCATAATCAAGAATCGTTTCAAACGTTACTGATTCAGTATAATCTCTATTAGTCGTTTCTGTGTATGAGTAACTTGCTCCGGCATTAAATGACACGTTTTCAGGATGATTGGGATTAGAAACTGCAAAATCAATATTATCCTCATTTGCATCAAGAAAACCTTGCCAGAGGGTAACAGAAGCAGTATCGCCAATTGTTTCTAAATTAGGAATCACTGTATTTCTTATTTGATTTTCAGTATAGACATAAACAGTTTCAAAACCATTTGGAGTTACCATTACACTTGTATCAATAATAACATCTTGAGTCAAATTATCCCAAGCTAAATCATGTGTAGTACCCCATATAAGATTAATCGCTCCGCCAACAAACAGATCAGATCTCCTACCAATTAACTGGTCATCGGAAGATGTTGAATATGACTCGGTAGTAGTCATAGTATACTCATACTGATTGCTATCATTTTGTACAACCCTACGCGAAAACCCTAAATCCATATCAACTATAACTTCTACTTTGGATTCTACACTAAAAAATATAGAACCTATACTTGCAGTAAAATTATTTCCAAGGTGAAGTGTTGAATAAAGTGAATGTTCCGAATCGGTGCAAGCAGCAATATCAAAAGAGTAGGAAATGTAACTACTTTCATCAAAGGTTGCATAGCTACCATCTCCGGGAGGATCGTGCAAGATCATAAAAGGAATATCAGGCGATGTAGATGAATAAGTTGTTTCTTGTGGTCTAGCGCCTTCTGTTAGCACCCAATCAATTTGGGAACAATACCGATTTAAATCTGAATCCTGAATCGTAAATGAAATCTGTTTCTGATACTGTCGATTATATCCCGACAGCATATTTGGTAAATACGGGGCGAATGTATATGTAAATGTTGTTGAATCTTGAAAAGCTGTTTCGGTTGTTCCTTGAGTTCCTACATCGTCGGAAATCACAATCTCGCAATTATCAAGATATGTAACCTGATCAGGATGATCAACATAACTATAATCTTCAAAAGCTTGAATTGCCACATCTGCCCAAATGTTTTGTTCAAGTACATAAAATTCACTTTCGGGATATTCGGGAAAACTGTACAAATTAAGTGTATCGGACCAGGCAACTGAAATTTCCAATGGTGCTTTCCAAACAAAACGCAGTGAATCCAATGTGGAATCTACCTGACTAAGTGTAATCAAATCTGTTTTTATATTCTGGAACTGCTCATCTAAAACCAGATTGAATGGATCAAGTCCAATAGGGTCAACTGTAACATTGTAATCAATTGGTGGAAGGGCAGACACCAAAATTCCACCGGAACTCCAGTCTTCTCCTGTAATCAAATCATTATAATAACCGTTTACTGATTGCAGAGTAACTTCAAAATCTCCGATTGGATAAGAATCGTTACCTCCTACAACATCAAGTCTGAAATCAACTTTAAAAGTATCTTCAAAATCTTTATTTACCTGTGGAAAAGTAACTGCCCCAAGATGCCACTCCCTGTTAAAAATATGATCTTCATAGTCCACGGAAACAATACTTTGAGTACCATGTTCAACTTCCAGCACATAATAGCCTTCTTCATTTGTAAATGTCGGTGGAGTTGCTGTTTGTCCATTTAACAAGATTGTAGCTCCTGCAACAGGTACAAGAGTATTTTGATACAAAACATGCCCTGAAATAGGAACCAAAGAATTGTCGGTAAAATCAATACCGTTTTGAGCAATATTACTCTCACTGATTGTCACATTCCTAAGTTCCGGCTGAAAAAGATGACCAGACTTAAATGGAATAACCTGAAAAGTAGTTGCATATCCATAGGCTATATCACGAATAATATATTCTCCCCAACTATCTGTAAAACTTCCCAGCAATATTCCGGGTTCATTAGCAGACCAATCACAATTACTTATAGAGCCGTGATGAGCATAATCTGTAGCATCATAAGCAGTATTTCCTACACCCTCGTTCAAAGCCCAATATCCTGCTAAATCCTCATTATCAATTGATGCAGTAATATCCATTCTATCCACAATATCAGATGAATCACGTGCAGTTGACCAAATTCTGAGATCGTCTAAATATCCTGTAAAAGATAATGATGATGAGAAACCTTCGTCAGAAGAACCGCTAAAAGCAAATCCTGTATTCGATGCAACGATAACTTCATCAAGATATAACGTGCTCATTAAATTCATTGCATCACTTACGAGAGCGATATGATGCCAATCTCCGTCATTTACGTTTGTACGAGAGCTTTGCACCAGTGTGTTCATGCCATCGGTATATTCCAGATTTCCTGAGCTGTTCACACTAAAATTATGATCACCTTTGTTCATCAACACAATATTACTCATCAAGGTTTTCACCCATAATTCAATAGTAAAGTCCAAATCCATATCCACTGCCGGTGATTCGGTAATAAATTGAGATGAATTTGCACTATCGAATTCCAGACAATAACCGGTAGATGGATTGAGATAAACTTTTACATCCTCTACAGGATTATTGTTTGTAGTAAGCACCGTTCCAGTTATAATACCATTTGGTTTGATAAATCCGCTGTTCTCTGCCGAATTTCCTGTTTGTTCATCTGCTATGGTTTGAACAACATAGCTGTATATTACACCGGGAATAGCTGTATCATCCTGATAAAAGAAGGTGTTAGCATCTATAGTGTTTATATTAACACCATTTCTAAGAATCCTGAATTGGATAGGCGTAGGATTCCAGTTAGGATCGGGATTATTAAATTCCCAATTCAATTGTACATAACCGTGAAAATCATTATTACCATCAGAAGCAGTAAAAGGTGAAGGAGCTAGTATTCCGGGTACTTCATAAGCACCAATATCTATCCTGTCGTAGGAAGAGGTCGTATGTGCAAAAATACGATAATTCCCGTAAATATCATAATCAGGGAAATTCAAACCGATAGTATCCGGAATACCTGCATTAATACAATAAGATCCTCCCTCAATGCCATAGGGATGTTCTCCCGTAATTTTAAATTGCGGATCAACCGAGATATTGCCTTGACCTGCATAATAAACATCAATATCGCTATAAGTGACATTTGTGAGAGCACTACCTACTGGATAAATCGGATTTGCTTCATTATCCCAGATAATTGAATTTATTATCTGCGGTTGTGTGCCTATAGATTCAAAACGTAGTCCACTACCATCTGAGCTGGAGCTGTTTCCTCCGATTGTACAATTTATAATACTAACATCCGAGTTGTCCGAAAAAAGTCCACCACCGCTAACAGATGCTTCATTGTCAGATAATACAGTGTTTCTTAGTATCAAACTTGAGTTTTTAGAATATATTCCTCCACCCTTTTGACCAGAACCATTACGTATAATGCAGTTTTCTATTATTACTTCGTTGTAATTGTAAACAGATATATTCCCGCCATATTCACTCTCTATGCCTGCATTTCCTATACCACCATCAACGATACAATATTTCAATTGAGATGTAGCAGTTGGATCTGTGGAAACAAAATGTAGCCCCCCAAAATCTGAGAATTCGTCATAAGGTTGAAACGTTGTCCTATAAACAGTGCTATACTCATACAAGACCCATTCCTCCACTTCTAACTGACCATGAATATAAAGAGATGCTCCATTCTGAAATTTCCAGGTTTCACCGCCCATACCGTAGGTAACCCCTTTTGCAATATGTATATCAATTGGGATAACAGCAGCATCACCTCCACCTTCATAATAAGTGGCACCAATAATTCCACTACTATAAGAATATTCATAGGCACCCATATCAATACAATCAAGTGATAAATCTAAATCCCCACTTTGAGTATCTACTTCATCAAAGAATCTGTCATTACCGTCCAGATCAATGTTCCTTGTTAACGGATCAAGTTCTATTTCAATTATCCAATCATTTAGGTAGAAAGATGTTTCGATATGACCGGCATTGATGCAGGGAGAAACGGAAGTGAGAGTATAGTCGTTATTGACAGGATCAGTAAATTCAGGATCATAATCTTTACAATCTCCATAATAACGGTTAAAGGAATCTCCCGAAAAAGCTGCTTTTCCACCTTCAATAAGGCAATTTAGAAAAGAGGGTTGCCAATTTGTTCCAATGATATTTATTTGTGAGTTATCATTCGCTACATTACCATACACTATACAATTTGCAATTTGTGGAGAGCCATTATTAAAAGCTACTCCTGCTCCTGCCGGTGCACTATTTTCTGTAATTGTACAATTGATAAGACTGCCAAAACCGCCATCATAAAAAATTGCTCCTCCCGGTCCGCTTATACTCTCGTTATCAAAAAACAGACAACTTACTATAGCTTGTTCAAATTCAACGTATATTGCACCACCGCTTTGGACAGCACTATTATCCTTAAAAACACAGTGCATTACGTGATTATAATCAGAGTAATCTCCAAAATAAATTGCTCCTCCGTATTCAGCATTATTGTTTGAGAAGGTATTGTTTACGAAACCACTGTCAAAGGCTCTTACATAGATTGCCCCACCCTTTTCAGCTCTGTTGTTCTGAAATAGGCAGTTTTTAATTGATATTTCATAATCATCAATAGCCTCAATATATACAGCCCCACCACCTTCCCTTCCGGGTTCATTATTATCAAGATAAGCGTTTTCAAAAATACAGTATTCAAGTTCAAAAACACATAGGTTGTCATCCGGTATAAATAAAACACTTTTCCAATGAACACCTTCACTTGAGGTAAAAGAGATCATCTCGGCTTCTGTACCTATTGCAAGCATTTTCCCGTTGATAGTCAGCGAATATTCTCCGGTAAAAAACACTGTTGTGCCGGGGTTAACCGTTAAAGAAACTCCCTGATTTACCGTAATATCTCCGGTTACAATTACTAATTCATCATCCCAAATTGTATCGGTGGAAATAGTGCCGTTTACAATTACTCCAAAAGGAACATCTGAAGGAACCCAATCGTCTTCTGTCATATTGGTCATAGTGCCGTTATTGGCAGAGACCATGTCATAGGCAATTAACTCTTCTCCTGCATTAAATTGGTAGTATGAAACAAGGTTGGCTTCATTGCCGGTAAGAGAAGTATGCATTGTATGGTTTAGCTCAATTTGTGTTCGAGCAGCATTCCAAATGCGCACTTCATCAATTTGCCCTTGAAAATATCTGTTGGGATATTGCGGACTTTCTCCGATATATATGTTATTTGGTGAAACTCCAATATCGCCGGAAACAAATTGTTCATCAACAATCTCTCCATTGATATAAAGTCTTAAAGATGAGCCGTTGTAAACACCTGCAATATGATTCCATTCACCGATTTGCATAATTGCAGATGATGATGTATAGACCCAGCCTGTATTCATTCCCAGTACAAAATTTAAACTACCGTTATCTCCACAACGAAGCACATATCCCGTATTTCCTGAACCACCTTTACTCAATATTGTTCCTCCCCATATATAAGGTGCCCAACTTTCTGCTTTTATCCAAGCCTCAATTGCAATCGAATTTGTAATGTCCAAACTCGGATCATTTCCGCAATCCACATAATCATTTGTTCCATCGAAATTCAGTGTATAACCTGTTGTATCCGAAATAAAGGGAACTGTTGAGTTTGTCCAAGCAGAACTGTCCATATTAGTAAGTGTTCCATCACTGCTGCCGGCTGTATCAAAAGCAGTCGTGCCACTATTCTCATCAAACATCCAGTAGGATACTAAATTTGACTCTGTTCCTGACAGTTGTTGTCTCATATTGTTAGATATTTCTGACTGACTTCGAGCACTATCCCAAAGACGTACTTCATCAATCTTGCCGCCAAAAGTTCTGTTTTCAGTAGTATTATTACCAATCAGCAAATTGTTTGTTGTGACAGTTAGATGACCACTATAGTTTTCTGTACTCTCTAAACTCCCATTGATGTAAGCCTTGATGCCACTTCCATCATAAGTAACGGCAACGTGTGTCCATTCGTTTCGCGGAACTAATGCACCGGAAAAAATAAAATCACGAGCCACACCATTTACTTCACCATACCATCCAACCTGATCTGAGGATTCTGCAATATATATACTTGGAGCAGGATATTTGTCTATTATTCGTGGAAATGTTTCTCCACCTTCGTAATATACCCAGGCTTCTATTGTGATGTTAGTCGTAATATTCAACTCAGTACTGTTACCACAATTAACATAATCATCAGTTCCATCAAAATCCAAACAATTCCCTGGTGAATCGGCAAAAGCTGATACTGCTATCAGAATTAAAATAAATAGATAACAAGTTTTTTTAGACATAACATCCCCCTATTTTTGAATAAATTTTACAACTACAATTTTTGATTATCGGTACGATTTCATTTTGCAGATCATCACCGAATAATGATATCTTTGTATCTTGGTTTTTGCTACCCATCCCCAAGAATTCAGATACGATTTATTCGTAAGTAAAATAAAAAACAAGAAATTACGCCAGAAAAATAGTTACAGAAACAGGTTGCAAAGAAATGCTTTTTTTTAATATTGATTTCGTCTAAAAAACCAATTCAAAGAAACATTTCAATAATGAGAAAAGAATAATTAATGACTAAAAAAATGCAAGATAAATTTGCACGATTCGTAAATAAGCTTTTAATATTATTCAATAACTAACATTTTTCACTTCGATTTTCATTTTTCAAACTCTCCCTCTTTCCCTCTCTTTATCTAAAGTGAGGGATGACTTCTGTTTTTTTTTCTTCCTGCTTTTCTATGTTCCTTCTCTTGAATTTAAGAGAAGGACAGCAGGATGAGTTCAAATAGTAAAAATTAGGTTATCATAGTTTTGGTTAAATCTGTTTTTTATAAAATCATATCTTCCTTTTCTCTATCAAGTTAGGTAGAAAAAGTGAAGTGGGGAATGTTATTCAATAATCCTAAGTCGGGTTCTTTCTTTTATCATATTTGAGATTGAAAATCAAACTTCGGAAGTTTGTTAAACTTCCGAAGTTTTGTGTTGTTTGACAAGGAACAAGTATGCTTATTCCCTACAAAAAACTATTCTATTTTCTGTTATTAAATCGATTCCTCTCGTTTCTTAACCCTTGCTTTATAACGCTGTTCCTTACCACAATATCCGTCGAAGCAGTTACATAATAGAATCTACGTTCTTCAGTTGCTATAGCTGTCCAGCGGTTATTATCGAATGTTCCACTTGCTGTTGCATCTGTAAAATCTCCGTTAGGATCATCAGAAGCAAAGATTTTGTAAGAATTTGCTCCGGCAACTTCATCCCAACTTAGCTGAACTTCACTACCGATGATTTCAATAATTATATTTTGCGGAATATCAAGAGCTCCGGCAATTTCAAGCTCATAAGGAGTGCTTGGCGAACCTAATATCAAATCATTATTGAAGGTAAATGAATGAGCTGGATCAATAATTTCATCGGCATCAGCATCATATATTTTCAAGCTGATATCTTCGTTTTGCGTATTTGAAAAGACTGTGAGGAAATACATATAAGTATCAAAAACAGGAATTGATGTGACAGAACCACGACAGTCTTCTCCCACAAAAGCTCCAACCATATAATTTCCTGAAGTAGCCGGAATTGCATTGATTTGAAGTTCAATTGTCACACTCGCAGTATATTCAAAATCTTGTGGATTAAACGACCAATCCGGTGCATCTCTCAGAACAAGCGGAGTTAAATCAGGGAAGTCATCTTTACCTCTGATGTTGTATTCGGGATATTCAAATGAACCTGTTCCTGATGAATACAGCATAAAACCTTCGTCTGGATTCATAAACCGCAAAGAACCGATCCAACCAATATCAGAATCTACATAAAATGCATATCCTGCTTGGTTCTTGATGAAATCTCCGGCAATATTGGTACGATCACTCAGTGCTGCATTCACACTCATACTCACATGCGGAATATAACTTATCCAATTCCATCCTGTGCTGTAGGAAATAGTGATTTCAAACGGATCTCGTAATTCACCGATTATTTCCAGATTCTGAGCTTCCGCCATTTTAATCTTATACATCGCAGTATTGCTAAGTGATGTTAAAGTTCCATACCACGAATCCGTTAAATATTGCGCATATTGGGTCTGAGCTTTTATGTAGTCCTCGTCCACAGGATTCAATGAACCGAGAACATCATTGATAATATTCGGAACAATATCCAGATTTGTGCTGAACCACGTCCAACCGCTGGCAAGTGGAATATCCTGAACCATATCAGCCACAGTTGTCATACTTATAGGATTCAGCGGCGTTCCATAAACTTCATTGGCAAGGTACATCAAGGTTCCACCGAATACTGTGTGATCTACCTGATAGTATTCCTTGTTTTCGGAATTGTCCCACACCCTGAACCTAATTTCATCTTCCGTTCTTGAATTTTTTCCCGTTCCCAAATTTCTTACAGGATCATCAAGATCGCTGTAGATAGTGAGGAATATCTGATAAGGATGACCCAAAATATACGGTACAGATTCAATATTGGCAACTCCACGACAAACCCAATCTTCGCTCTCTTCTTGAATAAATGCCCCGATAATATCGTTTGTATCTGTAGAAAGTTCTCCCTCAAAATCCAGTTCACCGATGATGCTCATTGAGCTTTGAAAATTGTTGAACTCGGTTATAGACCAATCAGGTGGATTGGAAAGCACATCCACTTCAATTTCGATTGCTTCATTTCCCATAGAAGTATGAGCATAAATTATGGTTTCATAATGACCAAAGCCTATTTGATCACTGATCTCGAAGCTGATTTCCTGTGAATCCAATGGAATTAATTGTCCGGAAGTTGGAGTGATGGAAAGCCAATCGGGAGCGTGATATTGCAGTTCTGGATGATATAGCGAATCTGCATAATCTGTGAAGACATAGGAATAGTGTTGTCCACCATCATTTATGAGATTTGCAGTCAAAGTCATAGTTTCACCGAGTGGCTTGATCACATCGAGTTTGGTCACATTCCAATTCACAGGATTGCTGTTTACGTAAAATTCCCAAGAGATTGGAACTTCCATTTCATTACCGTAAAGGTCTTTGAGACCGGAGACTTCCGCTTCCAAGGTTTCGTTCTCAAACCAGAAATTGGCAATATTGGGATTCAAATAAACAGCATTTTCAAAATATGTAATATCATGTCCAATCGACATTCCGTTGCGAGTTATAATGAGCGAGAAATTTGCAGGATTTACGGATAACGGATCTATCGCTTCCATAAAAATAAGTGCTATTTCGTCTTCCGGTTCCAGAATCTCATCTTGCGGAAAAGGATCGACGAGGAGTTCAGGGGAAGTTCTGTCAATAACTCCTGAAAGTGATTCTGTGAAATAATCTGCTTGAACGCTATCTGTAGTGGCTGCTCTTATCTCATAAAAGCCATCTGAAATTCCAGAAACATCCCACGAAACTTCGATATAATGCGGATGTGAAAGTAGGCTGTCGCGGAATATCTCAAATGCAGGAAACCAGTTCTCATCCTGCGGATGTTTGTATTGTAGTTTAATAGATTGAAAATCCGGCTTGGTCAAATCATAATCTGTGAGTAAAATATCCAAAGTATCATCATTTACTTTATTGATTATCCAATCATCTTCGGGTGAATTTATTGAAATCCTGCTGTAGGGAGCTTCCCAATAAATATCAAATGACTTGAACATATCAAAATAATGTCCGTCGGGACCGTCTTTTCCACGATTACAATCGGAATAAAATTCCAAAGTCAGGTCATCATATTCATAGGCAAAAGGTCCTTGTTCCACTGTCATAATCGCTTGAACGGTTTCACCTCCGATAACGTCGAATGCCATTCTCTCTTCCAAAGGAACTCCATTTATCTTCACAATTGCACCTCCCGGATTGGAGCCGTGCAATACCGTAAGATAATATCGACGATCTTCACTCGTTTGGCTCGTATTACCGAGTGTAAGAATGAAGGCAGCTTCTTCTCCGGAAAGCAGGTTACTTGCCGTGTAAGTATTTGCAGAAAGTGCAACTCCTTCTCTGGGAATTGTATTGGGTTCCCACGGACAGGAAGAACCACCCGAAACAAGATCAAATACCGGAGTTCCGTAAACAGGATCTACTTTTACATCCAAAGTGAAATAATCTGCAAGCTCGTTCAAATCAGAAGTTTCGTCATCATCTGCCAGCGTAAAATGGGTTTCAGTTTCCGTTGAAAATTCTGAATTACTGGAACTACCTATCGTCATCTGAGTTCTGTAGGTGAAGCCGAATTCACCTCCTACTCCGTTCACAGTAGCTCCAATCTCAAAACCAAACTCATTACTGACAGTTGTTTCAAACTCGATGGTCTGGGAAATGGTTGTATTAGTTTCTTCTTCATAACTATATCCTGCGCCGGCATTGAAAGACAGATTTTGCGGATGATTGGGATTCGGGACTGCACTAGCTTTATTATTTTCATTATTTATAAGATATGTATTCCACAGAGCAACCGATGCCGTATCGCCAAGAGCTTCTAAGTTAGGAATTACCGTGTTTCTGATTTGATTGTCTGTGTAAACATAAACAGTAGCAAATCCGTTGGGACTGACCATCACGCTTGTATCAACAATCACATCCTGTTCAATCTCATCCCAGGAAATAACATTTGTAACACCCCAAATCAGGTTCATTGCTCCACCCACAAATAAATCTGAACCGGCACCGATTACCTGATCATCATCTGATGTAGAATATTCTGTAGAAGTAGTAAAAGTGAGTTCTTGTTCCTGACTCCGAGTTTGCGTTGTTCCCAAAGTAAATCCCATATTTAGATCCATAGTAACATCAACGTCCACTTCCACACTGTAAAATATTCCTATCGAAGTTGTAACATCAGGTCCCAAATGAATTTTTGCAAACATATCTAGCTCACTATCCGTACAAACCGCAGAACTCATCGCAATGGAATGGCTACTGCTTTGCCCGAAAGAGGAAAAACTACCATCTCCCGGTGGATCGTGTAAAATGAGAAAAGGAATCTCCGGTGAAGTTGTGGCATAAGTGCTTTCCAATGGTTTCACACCTTCCGTGAGAATCCAATCTGTTTGAGTTGCATAGCGATTCAAATCAGTATCTTCTACAGTAATTTCCATCATATTCTGATATTGCCTGTCGTAGCCGGAAAGAATGTTGGGCAGATATGGAGCAAATGTATAAGTGGTAAGCGTTGTATCTTGAAAAACTGTCTCAGTAATACCTTGCGTGCCTACTTCGTCACGAATTGACAATCCGCAATCATCGAGATAGGTTATTTGATTAGGATGAGCATCATAGCTGTAATCTTCGAATGCGCTAATTTCTATAGCACACCACTCATTCTGTTGTAGAACGTAAAACTCGTTATCCGGATATTCCGTAAATGTGTATGAAACAAGTGTATCAGACCAAGTTACTTCAATCTCCAGATCTGCTTTCCAGACAAATTGCAGTGTATCAAGAATTTCGTCGGTATTGGTCAGTGATATCAAAGCTGTTTTTAGATTCTGAAACTGCTCATCAATTTCCAGATTGAATGGATCATCACCAGCAGGATCTACAGTGACATTGAAATCCAAGGGAGGAAGATTGGGAACCATAATACCGCCGGTGGTCCAGTTTGCACCGGTAATTTCATCATAATAACAACCGTTTACAGATTGGATCGTAACATCAAATTCTCCGATCGGGTATGAATCGTCACCACCAACAACATTGCATCTGAATTGGGTTTTAAACGTATCGTCAAAGTTTTTATCTGTATGCGGATAGGTAACTTCCCCCAAATTCCAGAATCGATTGAAAATGTGATCCTGATACTCCACCGAAACAATGCATTCTGTTCCGTGTTCTACTTCGATCACATAATATCCGTCTTCATCCACCAACGTAATCGGAACAAACGGTGATCCATTCAGCATTATCGTAGCTCCTACTACCGGACATTCCGTTCCTTGGAATTTTACATAACCCGTAATCGGAATTAGTGAATTATCCGTAAAATCGACATCATTCTGAGCTATATTGCTTTCACTAAGTGTGATCTGCCTTTGTTCGGGTTGGAAAACGTGACCGGATTTATAGGGAATCACAGAAAAAGTAGTGGAAGAGCCATAGTTTATCTGACTAATGAGATATTCTCCCCACTCGTTTGTAAATGCACCCATCAAAACTCCCGGTTCAAATTCTGACCAATCACAACCGATTATTGATCCGCTATGATTATAGTTTGTGGCATCGAAAATAGTATTTCCGACACCCTCGTTCAAAGCCCAATATCCGGCGAGCCCGGGAGAATCCCAGGCTGTAACAATATCCTTTCCATCCACAATATCCGAAGAATCACGGGCAACAGTCCAGATCTTGATATTATCCAGAAAACCGGTATAATCCGAAGTAGCAAAACCGGCGGAACTTGAACCGCTAAAAGTGAAACTTGAATCACGGGCAACTTCATATTCATCGAAATACAATAATGTTCTCGATCCGGTTACATCATTAACCACGGCAAGATGATGCCACTCGTTATCGTTAGCAAGTAAGGAATCCTGAACGATTGTGTTTGTACCATCAGTATATTCTACCTGACCGGAAGCATTTACTTTGAAATTATGAGCACCTTTGCTGAGAATTATTTCATCACTTCCGGTGGTCTTGAACCAACATTCAATTGTAAAATCATTATCCATATTTACTTCAGGATCATCAATGCTCAATGAATCACTACTTCCGTCAAATTCCAAACAATATCCGGAAGACGGATCGAGTGAAACTTTTACACCCGCCACAGGATTATTGTTTACAGATAACACGGTACCGGAAATGATACCGTTTGGTTTTATGTAACCGCTGTTCGGTTCCGATGCAGAAAATTCATTTTCAATATCTATCATAGCAACAATCATATATTCATATACTTCACCCGGAATTGCTGTATAATCGGAGTAAGAAAAAGAACCCGGATCAAGCTGATTCAGTATATCGGGATATCTGGCAATCCAAAAAGACTGAGGTGCAGGTTCATAATCAAAATCATACCACCATTGCAGTTGCACATATCCCGGAAAATCATTATCTCCGTCAGACGCATTAAAGGCATAAGGTGCACTTGTACCCTCATACTCATAAGCTCCCATATCTATTCGATCGTAAATTGGTTCAAAGTGCCCGTGAATTCTTGGATTACCGGCAAAATCTTCGTCCGGTAAGCTATAACCTGTTGTGTCTTGAATTCCTCTGTTCAAGCAGGATGAATGATTTGAAATCATATAAGGGTCATCCACTTCATCCGTAAAATCAGGATCAAAATCCTGATTATTACTGCCCGGATAGGAATTTTCTACATCACAATAAGTAACATTTGTAAGCGAACCGGCAGTTGGATAAATTGGATTAGAACCGTTGTTCCAGATAATGCAATTCGCAATTTGAGGTTGATTGCCAGAATAATTTGTAATTTCAAATGCACCTGCCTGAGTTCCTGCAGAATTATCGGCAATTGTCAGGTTAATCATTCTGGTCTCAATATTGTTTATGTACAAACCACCACCTGTTTGATCTGCCTGATTATTTGTTATGATACAGTTTACAATATCCAGATCAGAATTTTCACTATAGAATCCGGCTCCATTCAGGTCTGCGTGATTATTATCTATATCACAACTATACATTTGCAACTGACAATTATTGCTGTAAATACCACCACCATTCAAGTCTGCGTGATTATTGTTTAAAATATTATCATACATATCCAATTGGCAATTTTCACTGTAAATTCCACCACCGTTTTCGGCTATTCCGTTTTCAATTGTGCAACCGGTTAAGGTAAGATAATCATAATTTTCTATATAGATATTTCCCTGACCAAACTGAATATAACAGTATTCAAGGTTTGAAGATTTTCCTGCTCCTTCTGTTGAGATGAAATTTAATCCATCCCAGCCATTGCTTTCATTAGAAGCTGTAAAGGTGATATTATTATAGCTACTTCCACTTGCTTCAAGGGTTCCGTAAATATATAATCCTGCATTCTCATCAAATTCGAAATTAGAACTGCTGTTAAGCGTGAAAGTAAAGTCGGGAAGAATAATGAGATCATAATTCACTATTCCATCATAATAAAGAGAAGAACTATACTCGGGTAGTATTCCACTTTCCGCAGAATATTCATAAGCACCAATATCAACTCTGCTTAACAGATCATTCAAATTACCTGTACCGTTAGCACTATTAAATTTCCTGTCATTTCCGGCAATATCAAATTCACCATTATAATTCTGATTATAATAAGAATCACCTCCGTTAATACAATAAGAATTACTTAGCAATGAGTAATCATCGTTAGCCGCATCCGTGAATCCCGGATCATAGTCGATACAATCTTCATAAATTCCATTAAAACTTGCTCCGCTGCCTGCACCGGTAATCCCGGCAAATCCGCCTTCAATATTACAGTATTCAATTGCTTGGATACCGCCTGTTCCCATAATATTTATCTGACCCTCTGCTGATGTGTTATCGTAAATAATACAATTATAGATTTCTGAATTTGAGGTTGATTCGATGTTTATCGCACCACCATAGTTCAAGGCAGCATTTTCTACGATAGTACAATTATATAAAGTTATAGTTCCAACATTACAGTTTATAGCTCCACCTTGATTATCAGAAGTGTTCTCTTGAAATATGCAGTTTTGAAATCGAATTAGTGATATATTGTTATAGGATATTGCTCCCCCTTTATCTTCGGCAGTATTCCCGGAAAAAAGACATTGGGAGACTAACATAGCACCATTTTCATAATAATAAATTGCTCCTCCCTCACCTGAGCCATTATTATAAATATGTTCTGCCTGATTATTTTCAAAAACACACTTGGAAATATCAGGAGACGAATAATATCCATAGATTGCACCACCCTTCCAAGCAGTATTATTATCGAAGGTACAGTTTGCGATTGTAGGATGTGCCATTTCCAAGCAAATAGCACCCCCGTAATATCTGGCATAATTATTTGTAAAACTGCAATGATCTATCAAAATTTTACTGAAAAGTCTGGTATATATTGCTCCGCCGTTAAACTCATTCCAAGAATTTTGTATGCCTTCTCCATATTCAAAATTGCAATGTTTGAACTTTGTGCTGTCATTGGTTGCAGGAGTATAGTCAAAGCGTATTCCCTGCCAATGATAAACAGGATGGGCAGTGAAATTAATGGGATCGTTTTCCGTTCCTTCTGCTAAAATTCTGCCCTGCACATTTAAGGCGTAATAATCTTGAAAATAAACCGTTGTACCGGGATTTATCGTTAAGGTCACACCATCATTTATCGTTATATCAGAAATAACATTAATTGTCTCAGCATCCCAAACTGTATCCGTGCTTATCGTACCTCCCACTCCAATCGGAGCTGAAGAAGGAATCCAATCGTCTTCCGTCATATTCGTTAGAGTGCCGTTGTTTGAACTTATCGGATCATTTGCCGTAATACCTGATCCTTCATTCAATTGGTAATATGAAACAAGACCGGTTTCTGTTCCGGAAAGAAAAGTATTCATTTTGTCGTTGATTTGCGTTTCCGTGCGTGCTACATTCCAGATGCGTACTTCATCCATTCGTCCTTCGAAATATCTTGGAGAACTCAGATAATCCACTCCGAGACATACCGGGTCATTGTTAGGAGTAAAAGTAATTGGAGTTCCCGATAGTGTTTTTTCAATTCCATTCACATAAACGTGTCTGGTTCCGTTATCGTTAACAGCTGCAATGTGATACCAATGGTAAGCGTTTAAAATTCCTGTGTCGGTTTCCATATCGTCGAATCCAATACCCGAATACGGAGAGCTTCCGGAAAGCCTGAGTGTGAAACCCTGAGCAGTATGATACTTCGTTATCAATCCTGCCAGGTAATCGAATGATCCTGGGTAGATCCAGCACTCCAAGGTATAGCTTGTATCAAAATCCAGTGATGTGTCATCCGGTATCTCTACATAATCATCTACACCGTCAAAATTTAATGCTGTACCCCGGAAAATATCAGTTGCAAAAACGGTTGTCGGTATCAGAAACACCATTCCTAATAGAATTGTTAAAACTGCGAATAGATTTGTTTTTTTTGACATAATGTCCTCCTTTTTTTGTTTACCTTTCATTTTTCTAAATTCTTTTAAATTGGTAGATTTTCGTTTGTGGAAAGAGTAATGGTATGGTTTTACTAATTATATTTTTGGGAATTGTGTTCTCACCAAGGAGGATTATATCCGGTTTAATTTCGGTTGCTTTTTTCAATATATCATCTGCTGAAATAGCAAAGTACATACTGATTCCTTTGATCTGACTAAAGATATCAATGATCTCAGTAGATCTCTCGCTTAAATTAAATGTTAAAATATTCATAATCACCTCAGTTTATTACAACTTAATTTGTCTAAACCAAAATAATAAAGAACTCACAGCAAAGACGCTAAGTCGCAAAGTTTTTAAAAAGAGATATATCTGCATTTTTGATGCCAAATGAGGTAACTCTATAGAGTATAAGAAGTTGATAATAACAATAGAAATATATAAGAATTAAAAAGTAGAAAAAGTGAGTTAGGATGGACGTAAATGACCGGAAATGTTATAAGAATTTAAAATATTCTATTGTAACTTATATAAAATAAAAGAAATAGATTAATGTTGACTGCTGTGGACGTTTTTGTCCTTTTATGTTTATGGTTTATCGTTGATGCTTATCTATAAGCTGTTTTTAGGGAAATGGTCAAATTTGTCCGAAAAATTTTGAAACCACAAATTAGAAACCTTACCTTAGTCCTCTCCTGCAATGAGAGGAAACTCCAGATGAAGCAGGGGCTTCTTGAATCAGTGTGTTCCCAAGCGGAGCTTGGGAACAAGAATTCTAGATTTTCTTTTGTTCGTGTTAATTAGTGTTTATTCGTGGTTTCATCTTTTCTTTATATTCGTTGCTAAATTCTTATTTTTTGGGAGTGATATTGTATTTTTTTATTCTTCTTTCTATTACTTTTCGGTTTACCTTTAGTAGATCGGCTGCTTTTTGTCTATGAAATCCAGTGAGTTTTAATGCTTTGATAATTTGTAGTTTTTCTACTTCATCCAGAGATAAGATCGGTTCATTTTCGGAGCATTCCACCTGAATAGTTGGAATTATAAAACAATTCACTCGCAAAGTTGAAGAATTGGAGATGAGGATTGCTCGTTCCACCATATTTTTAAGTTCACGAACATTACCGGGGAAATCATATTTAAGAAGAGCATTTTCAAGTTTTTCTTCGATTCTAATGATTTTTTTATTCATTTTTTTACTGAAGTGTTTTACAAAATGACGGAGAAGAAGCGGAATATCTTCTTTTCTTTCCCGTAACGGTGGAATCTGGATTACATAAGTAGCGAGTCGGTGATAAAGATCAACTCTAAATTTATTTTCTCTAACCTTTTCCAGTAGATTAATATTGGTAGCACTGATGATTCTAACATCTATCTCAATCTCCTTATGAGAACCAATTCGCACAATTTTTCGATCTTCCAGAACCCGAAGTAATTTCACTTGCATTTCACTGGAAAGTGTACCAATTTCATCAAGAAAAAGAGAACTTTCATCTGCAATTTCAAACCAACCGATATTTGTACTATTTGCTCCCGTGAAAGCATTTTTTTCGTGCCCAAAAATCTGACTTTCAAATAGAGCTTCCGGGATAGCAGATGTATTAACAGCATAGAAATTATTGTTTTTTCTGTTGCTGAGCTTATGAATATTTCTGGCAGCGACTTCTTTTCCGGTTCCGCTTTCACCAGTGATAAGGACATTAATTTTATCTGATCTGGCTGCCAGAGCGATTAATTTTTTTATTTCCTTAATGGCTTTACTGTTTCCGATGAAAGTATTACCAATATCTTTTTCCATCTCTTCCGTAACAAAATTATATTTTATCTCACTATGATGCAGTTTTTTTATGGTTTCTTGTAATTCCTCATTTTTTTCTTCAATTAATTTGTTTTTTTGATCTAATTCCTCATTTTTAATTCTTAATATTTCAGCTTCTTTTTCTTTTTGTTTTGTTTCATATCGAGTTTGCATTTCAGCGATTTTCTCAATTTTTTCCTTTTTGAAAACAATGTCTTTCAATTCTGTGTATTTTTCAAGATAATCTAATGCTTTTTTATATTTTTTTTGTTTTTTGAAAATATTAGTATAAGTTAAATATGTTTGATACTTATAACTATCGTTTGCTGTTTCTTCTGCTACTTTAGAGCATTCCAGAGCATATTCTAGTGCTTCTTCAATTTTTCCTAACTCCAGATAGTATGTTGATAGATTTTGTAGTCCGATAAAAATACCTTCTTGATTTCCGACTTTTCTTTTATACTTCAAAGCCTCCTTTATATATGAAATCGCTTTTTCTGTCTTTCCTTTTTTATAATATAATGATCCAATATTGTTCAATGTAGATGATATCGTAAAATCATCTTTAATCTCTTTTGATATCTTTAGAGATTCATTATAAAATTCCAATGCTTTATCATATTCTCCATTTTGGTTATGAATTGTACCGATATTTGTCAAAGATTGGGCAATGCTCGAATTATGACCAATTTCTTTCTTTATTTTCAAAGCATTACTGAAGTATTCCAGTGCTTTTTCTTTCATACCCCAATCCCCATAAACCATACCGATATTATTCATTACTGTGGCATATTCGCTTTTGTTATTTAATCTATTTGCTATATCAGAAGATAATATCAAATATTCTAATGCTCTTGGATAAACTCCCAAAATCTTATAAACCATTCCTATCCTATTATATAAATTTACTAACTTGAAAGAATCTTTTTCTTTATCTGATAACTCTAAAGTTTTTTCATAACATTTTAAGGCTTCCGAATAATTGTCGAGAAAATAATATG
Source organism: Candidatus Cloacimonadota bacterium (assembly GCA_021108315.1). GTDB lineage: Bacteria > Cloacimonadota > Cloacimonadia > Cloacimonadales > TCS61 > JAIORE01. The sequence continues at coordinate 22,418 of JAIORE010000190.1, read as the reverse complement.
CTAATCCCATATACAAATATAAATTTTCAAGATTATTTTTATCTAACTTCTGAGTATTTAGTAGTGCCTTAAAATGCTTAATAGTTTCTGAAAATTTATTCATTTTAAGATTGATAATAGCAATGTTTATCTCAGTACTTATAATTTTTTCCAGATTGTTGGTTGCTTTATAATAAGATAATGTTTGCTTTGTAAATTCCAACGCTTTTTCAGAATTGTTAATTTCAAAATATAAATTGGTTAGTTTTTTAGCAATGTGAGCCTGATTTTTCAGATCCTTCAATTTTTTAGCTGAATTCAAAGCTTTTTCCCAATTTTTGATTCTATTTTTTATCGGGCTTTTTTTATCTTCTTCACATAATTGCATCAGTTCTTTCATTATTTGTGATTCGGTTTTTTTGCTTCTGCGTTTGGTTTTCATCATAGCCACCTATATTAATAAAGAAAAATGAAATGGATGTTTTTAGTGTCAATGAAAAATAAATTCTGGTAAAATATGAATATTAACAATTTTTACCGAGAAGTAGAATATCAATTAAATTTTTAAAACTCAGCCTTCACCTCTAATTCCATTTTATGTTGCGACTTATCATCCGGATATTTTTTGCCTGAATATTCGAGATTTACAGTTGTATAATTATTAAAACGATAATCAATAGTGAAGAACCATTTGAAAATATTTCCATTTTTCTTTTCATTTATAGAGCTTAGAAAATCACCTGAGCGCATATTTTTCTTGTAAGTAAATTTTCCAAAAAGCCGGTACTTCTTAAAGAAATAGAAATTTGTTTTCTCAGAAATCTCAATACTTTTCAAATCATAAGAACCATAACTCGAAAGGCTACTACCTGTCTCTGAAATATATCTAATTGATGAAGTAAGGCTCGTTTCACTGAATAAACGGTTTCTGATATCCAAATTTATCATATCTGTCTTTGTTTTAGAATTATAATGGCTCTCTTCCTGCTTTTTATTTTCATAGATCAATTCCAAATTTGTTTTATAGAATTTAGATAGTGTTAAGGAAAATTCCCAATCATCTGAAAGAGTTTTATCTATATCTTGATAACGATTATCTAGAGTTTTCTTTCGCTCAAAAGTAGTTCTATGAGTCAATTTATGCGGAATGAGTTCATACCAGAATATATTTCTGAAAATATGTTGTCCATGCAATGTTTCTTCATCATTCATTATGAAATCGGGGTGAAAATAATAGACTTTCCTTCGATCTGTAGCTTTTGAATTTTCTATAATTTGAAGGTGAGTTTCCCACTGAAATCTCTTGAGATAGTTATCCATTATCATTTTAGGAGTGATAAAAGTTCGAATATTTGCATTAACCTCTACAGATAATTCAGGATCTTTGTAATTTGTTCCGGTAATCTCCCAATCATAATTGCCTTCTCCCAATCCCACATAAGTTGTATCAGCATAATAAGAGCCATTATCTGTTCCAACATAGATGAACTCTTTGATCTTTGGATAAAACTGTAAATTCTTGATTCCATAGCTTGTCCGAATGGTGATCGCTTCCTTGAGAAAATAGTTTCGAGTGGAGAAATCAATTAGATCATACGACTTTGAGAGCGTATCGTTAATTACAATATGAGATAAGGCTATCTGGAAGGAGTGAGACTTTGTATTCAAAAGTGATTTTATACCGATCGTATTTGTCTTTTCGGTGTGTTTGTTTTCTTCATGAGAATATAGCGAATCTTCTTTTGCTTCGAGATAAAATAATTCTCCGGAAAACTTGGATATGTTCTCAGTTTTAAAAAAATATTTATGCTGTACTTTTGTAAATTCAAAATCAGGAGGATATATGTATGATGTATTGTTCTTACTATAATTGTAATTTGTTCCTATCCTTATTTTCTTTATCAAGTAAGATGTCTTCAAATCGTGCAGGGAAAGATTACTCTCTTTCACAATAAAACTATCATTTTTATCAGAGAAACTCTGATTTATATTCAATAATCTGTAATTTAAATCAGGAATAATGTGTGTTTGATTTATCTTGTTTTTCCATTCAAAGAAGTTCTGTTTAGCATAGTTTTTTACTAATTTATGCTTTACCTTCCAAGATGGAATATATATTTCTGAAAAGTTCAAACTGAGTTTTGCACCAACCTCATCACTGGCAAGGGAATCTGCTATTTGAATCATTTCAAAGTTATCAAGAGGATCAACAAACTCGCTAAAAGTAGCAATATTATCTGTAATCTTTCGGTAGTTCAAAGTGAGAACAGGCTTGATCTTATCCAGATCAGGTGATATTTGAATCTCTGAAAAAGTCGCAAATGAATTATTATCTTTATCATCAATACTAGAAAAAGTGTTTTTATCAAGATTTGAATAAAAACCTTCTGAGTATATTTTTAGCAAGTCATTCTCAAAAGAAAACTTGAGATCAAGGTTCGTTTTATTCTGGGGAGCTTTTAAACTCTTACCAATGATATAAGAACCTTCATTATCGCCAACGTAAATATAATAATCTCCAAAATCGGAAATTTCATAATCAGCCTGCTGATATCCCTGATATACAAAGAAGATATTGTAACTTCCGGTAGAATCAGAGCCTGTATAAACATAATAATCTCCTGTTTCGGAGAGTTCATAAGCACCGATGCCTTCTTCAACTTCAAAGATTCCTTGCCCGATGGTTGCCGTATCACCGGCATTTTTCAGGCTATCCAGATCAGCATCTGTAAAAACATATTCCAGAGGATTATTCTTATCATCTTGTTCATTGATGAGTGAAAAATTTAGCTTCACCTTATCAGTAAGCTTTATTTCATAAGAAGTTAGATACATATTTTGCTTATAATTATCATCAGAATATTGGAATGTAACCTGAATGAACGATTTGTCGGAGATAAAATGTTTATTAGCAAAGATGATACTTCCATCAGCATAATCTATAACATAATCAGACCCTCGTCCTAAGGATATTCCATCCAAAAATACGCTTTCCGAACCGGGAATAACCCTCACTCCCGTATTGTTCTCAACCTGCAAATAATAGGGTCCTTGATTTGCATCAATCCCATTGAATGTTACGGATGTCTTTTTCCCTTTGGAGATTGCCAGAGCACCATAAAACTTGTTTTGTTTGAACCAACCTGCTTTCAATCCTTCGAACTTTGGAGTATAATTAAGAAAGTATGTATCGGTAAATTCCATCTCCAAATCACCAAAAGAGAGTTCATATTGTTTGCCATACAAACGGAGAAATATCTTATCCAAACTGCTGAGTTCGCGAGTATCACCTTCTGGGGTTATAGGTGATTGGCTGTCGGAAAGCTGGGCTTCGATCATCATATTGTTGCTGAGTTCTCCGCTCATCTTTAGGAATAATGATTGATCCAAGCTGAAATCTGCATCATTTGCTACACTTACCGAAATAGTTTTTGAACCAGTGATATTTAGTTTTGTAGTTGAGGAAAAAAGTTGCTTTCTTTTAGTTTTCCGTGTGAAATTTAAAGTGTCTTTGATATCAATATATTCATATAGCGAAAATTCTCTCAGTATATCTGGTGGATAGATCATATATTCTATTCCGAGGTTTTTGTATGGTTTGAAAGGAATCAACTCAAATTTTTGATAATCTATCTTGTAATCAATATGTTTGTTTAATAGAATCGAATCTGATATAACTGTTTCGGAATTTATGATAATCGGATGATATATGAGGGATAGTGAAGAATCCGCTTCCACATTGTGAAAGGATTGCTGCCTGATGATGGGCGAGGAGAATCTTGTTGTTTTTGAGAAGAGAATTGTAGAGATCAGGAGGAATAGGAGGAGGATTACACATATAGGATAGCTGCGCAACCCTATTGTATATTCTTTATCTCCTTTGGAGAATAGATTCAGCATTGTCTTATCTTTAGCCCAAAGGGCTTATAGAATGTCAGCATTGTCTTTGAGTGCAGCGAATAGGCTGTGCTGGGGATTGGGCGTTGGGAGTAATAAAATTTTAACAATCTCCTCTGAAAGAGGTGAACATTCAATCCCAAACATATTTTTCATCATATTCAATTTTATATTTTTTCAATAATGTTCTATATTCTTTTTTAAATGATGTTTTATAATGATGCTCTTCCTGATTTTCTATATATTTTGTTACTCTATTGATATGAGATTCACTTACTGAAAAAACTCCATAACCTTTCTGCCATCTGAAATTTGAAAATATATCATACTTTTCTTTCAACCACAAATTTGATGAACGCTTTGCCTCACCAATTGTTTTACTTATCAATTCCTCTCTTGATTGTAAACATAAAATATGAATATGGTCTGCTACACCTCCGACTTTTATTGCTGTTGCTCCTCTTTTGTTAAAAATTGCTGCAATATATGAATGAACATCGTTTCTTATATCTCTATCTGTAAAAAATCCGAATCTATATTTTGTGGAAAATACGATGTGTAATGATATTTTTGATAATGATTGGGGCATATTTTTTCCTTTTTTGTTTTATGATTTCATTGATTCATCGTTGTATCGTTGCAACGGTTATTGATTCATTATTTTCAATGTTTCGTCATTTCAACATTTCGTCGTTGCCTCGTTGCAAAGCAAAGGGTAACTACGCAACCCTTTGCTGTGGTCTTTATCTCCTTCGGAGAAAGGCTCAATCAATGTTTTTCCTTAGCCCAAAGGGCTTATAGATTATTAGCACTGTCTTTGAGCATAGCGAATTGACTGTGCTGAATATCCAATCCAATCCAATCCAATCCAATCCAATCCAATTAAATCAAATTAAATCAAATTAAATCCAAATTCCTAATTCACATAATATCGGCAAATATTTTTTATCAAATCTTCAAAAAGGCTTCCATTTTTTCCAATGAACATTTCTCAATTCATCGAGAAATTCCTTATGAGGAGAAAAATGCAGCTTCACTCCATCAATCCGGCGAGATGTGAATTTGCTCGGGTCTTCTGCTCCTCTACTTCTTGCTTTCAAAGTGAAAGTTCCCAACGGATCAATACGGACTATCTTGCCATCCTTCAATTCATCTGCGATTACATCCATCAAGCCATACATCAAACCAATTACATCTGCCCGGGTAAAGGCACTACTTGCAGTGATCCTCTTTCCTATATCACTGATAGTTACTATTCCATCACTTTTGATAACTGCGTGGTACTTAGGGGGTTCTGCCGGTTTTGCCGGATTAAATCGTTTCACGATATTATAGAACAAACTCATATACTCTCCTTAATAATTTCTACCTTTCTCCCCTATCATTAATAAAAATGATACTGATATGTTAAGAAAGATAACACTATAATATTGTCAATTTATAACTTATAAACTAAAATTTTATAATTAATAATATTATTTTTTATAATTTATAAATTGAAGTTTTATAAATTATTATTTTCTAATCTATTACTTATTATATTTTATTTTGTAAATAATAATAATATTTTTTTTAACTTATAAAATTGAATAAAAATCCTGTTGTCTTCCATAACTTATAGTGATAAGCAAACAAACTAATAGTGAATACAAAAAAATAGCCCCTTCCAATAAAGGAAAAGGCTATCAGGAGAGGAGAATTTAATAATTAATCGGTACTTGATTTTACTCGGAAGAATAATTTCTGGACACTTTCATCTATCGGCATAGTCCAGATAACTCGTGATCTAGTTATTGAAAAATTACCTTGTTCAGTTATATCACTAAAATCACCGTTCGCATCTTGGGCAGAAAAAACTTTATAGGAATTTGCTCCAGAATCAAGCCAGCTTAATAGAATATTACCGTTTTCATAGGAAATTTCTATCTCATCAGGAATAATGAGTTCACCGATAATTTCTAAAGTAATTGGTATTACATAAGGATTTTCATCAGGATCATTGGAACTAATATTGATGGATGCTTCATAAATTCCATTCGGTAAAGTTGCTGAATCGAAACCAACTTCTATCTCAAAATCTTCATTTGGCAAGATAGATCCTTCAATCATATTTTGCCCGTTAATACTTAGCCAATCTGTTGTAGAAACCGTATAATCAATGGTAAGATAAGGTTTATTCGGTTCATTCCAACCATCAAAATTGATAAAATACTGAGGATCAGCATCGCGACCCACGATACCGATGGCAAACCAATCTTGAGTAGAAATAGCTTGTTGAAGATCATAGATAGCATCATTATTTAAAGGTAAATTTTTCCATCCGGTTGAGAATTCATTGTCCTCATTACTAAAAAGATAATAATCAATAAATTGCTCGGAGTTAATATCTTCATACAAAATAGATGCCTCTTCACTTATCGGATCACAACTTACAGGAGTAATACTCCAATAAGGATAATAAGTATCATTTACATAACCGTTAAAAGTGGCGGAATTGATAGTTGCATTTGCCGGAATACTACTAATGTCAAATTTCATCCAACCATCTTCATCATCAAAACCCTTGATAAGGCTGGTCTCTGTTTTCTCAGTCGTGGTACAACTTCCGCTATTATAGTCTGAATTTAGAAGGTGAACATCTATCGTATTTCTCGTTCTCTCGGCGTGTTCTACTATCGCCAGATAATTCAGATTAACATCGCTGTTATTTAAAATGGTCAATGGTAATATTGAAGTTTGATCACTGTACATCGTTTGGTAGAGATAAGGTAAATCTGTGGAAATATCAGCAACAGCACCTTCACCATAGATATAGATCGTTTCGGTAGGATTATAAGGAGTATTCGAAATGATCTCAATGTGTCCTTCAAAAACACCTGTAATTTCCGGAGAAAATAGTACTTCAAATGTTTCGGATTGCCCACCGGGAATCACGAAAGCAATATCAAACCTGTCATTATCATTAGAAGATTTCTTTTTTGAACTGCGAGCAGTAACTACTTCGGAAATAGAATATTGGTCGGATGGTAAGGTAATGGAACCTATAAGCTCCATTTGTCCGAGATTGCTAATTGCAAAGGATTGTGTTAATGAACTGCCTACTTCAATGATACCATAGTCTATGAAAGTTTCATTTAAACTAATAAAAGGGGGTTCAGCTTCAAAAGAATTTATTTCTACATCATCAATGCAAATGCCATATCCATTCTTTGCATTTCCGAAAAATCCGAGATAAATCCCATTAATGCTTACCGGAATTTCCATAGTTACTTCTTGCCAATCTGTATTTGTTTCTATAACAACGAGTCTATACCAATAAATACTCCCGGGTTCGATATAATATATTTCCAACTTATCTTTATAGATAGAACGCTGTTCCATATGAACCCAGAATGTCATAGATGCACTCACTGTATATTCTCTGAATTTGATCTTTGGAGTTATTAAGGCAGTTTCATCTGGTAAAATATCTGAGTCTTTTAATAGGGCATTGTATGAACCACTATGTGCACTTGAAGGGTTATTAGCTCCATTACCGGCAGTAAATTGCCAAGAGAGAGTACTTCCGTTAAAAAAACTTTCTCTCCAACCGTCTGGCATCTCACCGTTATTCTCAAAATCTTCTTGATACGGCAGATTTACATATTCATCTTCATATAAATGAATTCTAATAATATCTTCTGTTGAATTATCCGCATTATCATAGGCTATTGCTTTGATCGTATATATCCCTTCTTCCAAATCGTAGGTTGACCAATTACATGAATAGGGGTAAGAATATTCGGTTTCAAAGGGTTCTGTTGCATCATTGATAAAAAACTCTACTCTATCTATTGAGCGCGGGAACTCTAAAGGATCTACTTCTATTGAGACAAAAGATCCTGATTCTATTTCGGCTCCATTAACAGGTTCAATAATTCGACAAATCAAATCATCTTCAGCTAATCCACTGATGATTAAGGAGAAATTTTGAGGAGTTGGTGAGAAAGTTTCATCAACCAAAGTCCCTTTATGAGAAACTGTAATTGTATATTCTGCAGATTCTGGATTTGAAACCAGAACTTGTTCTACATTATCTACATAGTTATCGCCATCTTTTGAAGCAGGTGCTTGAGGATAGAGTGCATTTAATCGCCAAGGATAATAAGTATCTGAATTACGAGTAATACGAATGTCAAGATCATTAACGAGCATTGGAGTGGGATCATCAAGGCTCGGTGCAAGTGGAATTGCCGGTGCATCAGTCCAACAAATTGTTGCTTTCAATGGTTCTATTCCAGTGGCTATTACAGTAGTTTGATATATTTGACTGTTGTTCAGAGTTAATTCTTCTATGGTATTTGAAGTTCCGTCTTTCGAGATATGATCTGCCATCCTTGCTGTGTTCATCAATCCCCATCCAAATTCATAATCTGGTCCGTCAAATTGACCTGCTTCATCCGCTGTGTGAGTAAGCAACCCTTTTAAGGTTGCAGCAAGCATAAAGTTGCCATCACCATGCAAGTTTTCATAATGTTCTTGCATCAATAATAATGAAGCTGCTACAGATGGGGAAGCCATAGAAGTACCACCCAAAATCTGATAAGCATCATCGCTATCATCATCCGTAGAAAAAAGGTCTACCCCATTTGCGACAATATCTGGTTTCACTCTACCATCATCTATAGGACCACAACTACTGAAATCGGCAAGAATAACATCGCTCGGTTGAGAATAACCATTTGTAATATCTTCAGTAGCTCCCACAGTTAATATGTTCTTTGCTAAACTGGAAAGACTTATGCAGTCCCAAGGTCCATCATCTTGATGATCCGGATTATCTCCGGGACCATCATTTCTATCGTTTCCGGCAGATCTTATCATTAAATAATGGGGTGCTAAATAAGCAATTGTATCTAAAACGGCATCGGAACTGGAATAATATCCAAAGTATTTGTCTTCCTCACTCCAATGACCTCCCATCCAGATCCAAGTCCCAGCCCATCTCCATCCTAAATCTGGTCCGTAAGAATGGTTTGATAATATCATTCCATCAGCTACTTCTAGTGATAATTCTTCTTCATCCCGATCCCAGTCATAAGAAACCAAATCTGCTTCATAAGCCATTCCTTTTGAAGAAGGATCTATTCCTGCTCCAATCATTGTTCCGGCAACGTGAGTAGAATGATAATGTTCACTACAGGTATCTCCATAAGTGACCCTATTCTCAAATTCTTGGTGAGTTATGCGAGCGTGTCCGCCATCCCATTCACCGATAAGGAAGCCTGCTCCTGTTAAAGAGAGTCCAGATAAACCATTCGGATGAACATGATCAGTTGAAATAGTTTTTGCAGAAGTTGCATTATCTGTTTTGTAGTAAATAGGCAGTCCTGTATTTGAGATATGATGTAGCTTCATAAAAGTGTTCTCATCCTCATAAATGAGTGGTATTTTGTTTTCTTCTGCATACTTTAATACTTCGGCATATTGGATTTCCCATTTTTTACTAAGCTGAACCGAGAGGTTTTTTAATTTCTCAGTTTTGATTTTGAACAATACCTGTGAAGATTTAGCCATAAGACTGAAACAAAACACAAAGATAATAACTAATAAAATTGTTTTTTTCATTTTTCCTCCAATACAATTTTCAAAATGTAATTGCATAAGTTATGCCAGTTTCATATCATGTTATTGTATATGACACTTATTCATTTCCGAAAATATTTTCTGCGAAAACGCAAGTTAAATTTCGCAGATTCATTGCGAAAATGAATATAATATTTTAAAGAAAACAAAAAAGCCTTTTCCCATAAAGGAAAAGGCTTTCAGAAAAGAAAAAAAATCTACTAATTAGTACTTGATTTTACTTGCAAAAACTATTTATTGATACTATCATCTTTTGGCATAGTCCAGATAACTCGTGATCTTGTGATACTTCTAATAATACAAAAGGTGTAGGCAATATGGTAATATTTATAACCTATCTTCTAATTCCTAACCTACTTTATCCTATTCAAAGTGAACCGAAAAATTGTCCCATTTGGCTCATTATCTTCAACATTAATTATTCCACCATAGCGTTCGATTGTTTGTTTTACAATATACAAGCCAAGTCCTGTTTGACCTGTTTCTCCATAAAAAAAACTTTCATCAAAAATTTTATCTTTATGTTCATCTGGAATTCCAATTCCAAAATCAATTACCGAGATAATACAATAGCCTTTATTGGAATCAATTTTTATAATAACTTTTTCTGTTTTACCATGAATAAAAGCGTTAAATATCAGATTTTCAAAAACTGAATTTAGAGCTTCATCGGCAAAAACCATACCATTTCCGGTTATTTCGATTTCCTTTCTCGGGAAAGTAGAAACAACTTCCTTTAATACTCTTTCTAAATCAATTAATTTCAAGTCTTTATGGGAAAGTAAGTAGGATTCCAAATCTTTCATACGCTTTATCAATGATACGCTTGTATTAACATTTTTAGAAATCTCATCAAGCCATTTGCTGTCTTTTGAATCCGTAAATATTCTTACCGAGCTTTTGATAACAGAGAGTTTATTCACAATATCATGTCGAAGAATTCGATTTATCAATCTCAGATGTTCCCTGTATGTTTTCAATTCTTGCTCAGTTTTTTTTCTTTCTGATATCTCATGTTCCAGTTGAATATTCTTTTGTTTAATTATTTCAGCTTTTTGAAGCATATGCTCTACATTTATTTTAACTTCGATATCAGCAATTTTTTTATTATTAATATCTTTATGTATAGATTCTATCAATTTAAGATATTTTTTATAGAATTTTAGCGATAAATTTAGATTTCCTTTTGTTTCATATATTTTAGATAATTCCTCGTAACAATCCTTTTTAATCAATTTTGAGTTTTTTTCCACAGCAATATTTAGAGCTTTTTGTAAATAATCTAATGCCTCTGCTGTTTTTTCCTGTAAATTGTAGATTTTCCCAATATTTTTATAAGTATTTGCTACGCTTTCGATATCTTTGAGTTGCAATTTCAAATTCAACGATTGGAAGTAATAGTTTAGAGATTTTTCAAGTTTATTTAATTTTTTATAATCTGCTCCTAAATTATTCAAAGAGGAAGCTTCACCACCTTTATCATCTATTTCAAGAGAAATATCTAACGATTTTTGATGATTTTTTACGGCTTTATCAATATCATTTTGGTCATAGTAAATATTTCCAAGATTATTGTATGTTATCGCTATACTTACTTTACCCGCAAATTCTTTTTTAAGTGTGAGAGCTTTGAAGAAAAATTCTAATGCTTTCTCAGGATTTTGCAGTTTCCAATAAACTAATCCAATATTATTATAACAACTTGCAATTCCTATTTTATCATTGAGTTTACTTTTGATTTTTAAACTGGAAAAATAGAAGTCTAAAGATCGGGCATAATTGCCAATTTTCCAATAAACAGTTCCACAATTGAGAAAAGCTTGAGATAGTTCGAATTCGGAATTTAGAGATTCATAAATCTGAATAGACAAAATATAATATTTAAGTGCTTGATCATAGAGATTTAACATCTTACAAGCACTTCCACATCTCATCAAACATTTTGCAGTAAGCAACCGAATATTTAATTTTTTTGATTGTTCAAAAGCATCCAAATAATATTTTAATGCATCTGAGAATTCAAGTTTTTTAGTGAAAAAATTACCGATTTGAAGACTACAAATCACTTGTTCTTTTCCTTTAGAAACTTTCAACTTTTTTTGTAATTCGATCAAATTATTTTCCAATTTTAAACACCTTTTTAATCCTTAAAATATTGATGGATTATACAATTCCACCGTAATATTGGCAATAGTATTTTCATCTTTTATCGGTCTGTTCAGTTTTTGTAGAACTTTTAGATATTTTTGTTTGCTATTGGGTAATATACTGATTTTAGCAATTCTACTGGCGATCTCCTTTTTATCTGGAGCAAACACCCTGATTAATATGTTCTTTTCAAGCTCCATTGATGTCTTATTTTCAATCGTGAAAGCAACATCAATACTCACGGAAGTAAATTCCTGAACGTGAATATTTGAGATAACAATCTTCGTATCTTGGTTTTTACGCCAACAATTTTTTAGAGTAATCCCAAAAATCACAGCAACTAAAAGAAATAATTTTGCCCCAGCCGGTATTGCTCGTCTTTTGTTCATATCAATACGATCTACGGATTTCATTAAACCTCTAAATATCTTTCTTAGTAGATTTGATCTTTTTAATTACTTGATTATACAACAGAGTGAGAGGAAAATTAGGTGAAGTTAAATTCTGTGCTTCTTTAATAATTTTATAGGCACTATCCAAGTCATCTCTGGCAATATAAATCTTGATCAATTCAATAAATGTAGAAGTATCATGTGGCTCTTTTTGCAGGTTTTGAAAAAAAAGTTTAATTGCTTCATCTGTTCTTCCTATTTTTTCTGCACTAATTGCAAAGCTACGATAATAATGCGGAAAATTATTTTTGAATTTCTCAGCTTTCTTGAATTCCGTATATGCATTTAACCAGTGCTCCAAATGTGAGAATGCAGCACCTTTTAAATAATGAAAAGCTCCCTTATGTCCAAATTTGCGTTCGGCTATTTCTATATATTTTATGGCTTTATTAAATTCTTTCCTCGAAAAATAAAGTTCAGAAAGAAACAAATATGGAATCTCTGATGTTTTAAATTCCTCGATGAGTTCTTCCAAAAGAACAATGCTTTCTGAAGATTTACCAATTTTTGAAAGGGCGTATGCTTTATTGTAAAAGAGTTCGGGAAATCTATCGTTAATTTTTCCATAATAGTCCAAAGCAAGTTTGAACTCATTTAAGGCTAAAAAATTATTGGCAATTTTAAATATTAAAGTTTGATCAGACTTACGTAAATACAATGCGTTTAAATACATTTCAATAGATTTTCTATGGATTTTGTGCTGCGAATATATTTCAGCCAGTTCTAAATACAATTCATCTGATTTTGGATATATTTTTGCATTCTGTTTTAACAAAGCAATTGCTTCTAACCAGTTTTTTTTTTTGAGATAATGAACTTGTACTAATATTTTATCAATTTTGTTCATAAAAAAACTCGCTTATAAGATTTATTATTTCTTCTTTGCTGCCACTTTTGTTAATTCTGTCTCTCACCTTTGCTCCACCTCGAATTCCTTTTGTGTAATGAGAAAAATGGGTTCTCATCTCCTTTATGGCGATATCTTCTCCTCTATACTTTATTGATAAAGAAAAATGTTTTTTGATAATTTCCAATCTCTTTAGATAATTTATTTCTAAATATTTTGAAGTCAACAAAAAATGTTTAATTTGAGTTATCAACCATGGTTTTCCGATTATTCCACGACCTATCATTATGGAATCACAATTTGTTTGTTCGTATATTTCAAAAGCATCTTGAACGGCTGTTATATCACCATTTCCGATGATTGGAATAGTGAGATTTTCTTTTATTTTTTTGATTATTCCCCAGTCACTTTTTCCCGAAAACATTTGGCTACGAGTTCGAGGATGTATAATTAAAATATCTGCTCCAGCTTCTTCAATTTTTTTTGCAAAACTAATTGCATTTATAGATTGAAAATCCCAACCTGAACGTATTTTTACCGAAAGTAGTATTTCAGTGTTTTGCAATTTATTTTTTACAGAACAAACAATATCACAGGCGGTTTTTTCATCTTTCATCAAATACGATCCTGCTTTTCTATTCACAACTTTCTTTACCGGACATCCCATATTGATGTCTATGAAATCCGGTTTTTCAGTTATGATAAGTTCAGTAGCTTTTGCTATTATTTGTGGATCTGAACCAAATAATTGAATTCCAAATGGTCGTTGATAATCATCAAATCTCGCATAGGAAAGGCTTCTTTCTTTGTTGTAGATTAAGCCATCAGCACTTACCATTTCACTTACCAGAATATCAGCATCGCAATCTTTGAGAATTGTACGATAAGAATTATCTGTGATTCCCGCTAAAGGTGCAATCCAAATTTTTTTATCAGTTAATTCTTTAATTTTTTCTATTTTTTTCATATATTTTATTTCGTCCAAGGCTAAAAAAGAAAAAGATTTCACGCAAAGAAACGAGAAATTTAATGTTGAAGAAACCCCCTTAATTCCCTCTTGTAAAGGAAGACAAAGCCTTCCTTCATAAGGAAGGTGGCTGCGAAGCAGTCGGAAGGTTGTGCTCTGTGGTTAATAATTTTTGTTATTTTGTTCTTTGCAAAAATATTCGTGCAAATTCGGGTTAATTCGTGGTTTCAAAAGTCTATTTAAATTCAAAACTTTGCGACTTAGCGTCTTTGCAAGATATGTTTTTATCTTTTTTTCTTCAATTCACTAATAAACAACATCCAAAACATCTTTAAAATAATCAACAAAATGAACTTTGATTCCCTCTTTCAAATAGTCTGGCAATTCATCAAAATCATATTTATTATCAAGTGGAAAGATCAATTCAAAAACTCCAACTCTTCGTGCTGCCAATGTTTTCTCTTTCAATCCGCCAATGGGAAGTACTTTTCCGGTGAGAGTAAGTTCGCCAGTCATTGCAATCTCTTTTCTTACGGTTTTCTCCGTAGCAAGAGAATAAAGTGCTAATGCCATTGTAATTCCTGCGGAAGGACCGTCTTTTGGAGTTGCACCAGCCGGAACATGAAGATGAATAAAGTGTTCTGAAAAATAATTTTTATATTTTTCCTGACAACATAACAAGGAACGTACAAATGAAAAGGCAATTTCAGATGATTCTAACATTACTTTGCCTAGTTGCCCTGTTTGTTTGAAACCAATACTTCTTCCTTTGATCGCCGAAGATTCAATGTACAAAGTTGTTCCACCAAGAGAAGTCCAAGCTAAGCCCAAAGTTACACCCGGAATTGCTTTTTGATATAATTTCTCGGTTGTAAAAATCGGATTTCCCAAAAATTCTTTTAGATTTCTGCTACTCACCGAAAAAGATTTTTGATTCCCTTCTACAATTTTTAAAGTTACTTGTCTCATTATTTTTTTTAACTGATTTTCAAGATTTCTTACACCGGCTTCCCGAGCATATTGGTCGGTTATTAATTGCAAAGCTTTATCTCTAATTTTCAGCTCTTTTTTAAGTAAACCGTGTTGTTTCAATTGGCGAGGAATGAGAAAGCGTTTGGCGATTTCCACTTTTTCATTTTGGATATATCCTGAAATTCTGATGATTTCCATCCTGTCCAATAAAGGTCTGGGAATTGTATCCAATTGATTCGCAGTGGTGATGAACAATATTTTAGAAAGATCAAACCGCACATCAAGATAATGATCAAGAAAATCTCTATTTTCTTCCGGATCTAGTACTTCTAATAATGCCGAAGCCGGATCACCATTATAGCTTTTCCCAACTTTATCAATTTCATCTAACATAATGACTGGATTTGCAGTTCCGGTGCGTTTCAAACTTTGTAAAATTTTTCCGGGCATCGCTCCGATATAAGTTCTTCGATGACCTTTGATCTCTGCTTCATCACGCATTCCACCGAGAGAAAATCTATAGAATTTACGATTTAAAGCACGAGCAATTGATCTCCCAACGGAAGTTTTTCCTACGCCGGGAGGACCAACGAGACACAAAATCGAACCGGTAACTGTTCCGCGTTTGATAATTGTGCTAATGAATTGTAAGATTGTATTTTTGACTTCATCAAGTCCGTAATGATCTTCGTTCAAAATAGTTCTCACCTTTTTAATATCAATTCTTTCCTCGGAATAAATTCCCCAAGGAAGTTCAGTGAGCACATTTAGATAGGTTCTGGTAACATTGAATTCTGCGGAACCCGGTTCTAAAATCTTTAACTTTTCAATTTCATCGGAAATTACATCAGATGCTTCTTTCGTTAGAGTAAATTTTTTGATTCTTTTTTGATATTTTTCGATTTCAGCAGTTTTATCATCTTTTTCCAGACCGAGTTCTTTTTTGATGATTTTCAATTGTTCACGGAGGAAAAATTCTTTTTGCTGTTTTGACATTTTATCTTCAATTTGTTGCTCAATATCTGCTTGTAAATAGCTTAGTTCTATTTCCTCTTTTAATAATATCAGTAACTTTTCACTTCTTTTGATAAGATCGAAAGCTTCTAATAAGTTTTGCAATTTATGAGGATCGGAATTCAACATTGAAGCTGCGAGATCAAGTAATATTGCCGGGTTTTCATAAGAAATCTGTGAGAAAATAAGCTTTAATTGTTCTTGTACAATTTGGTTTATACTAAGCAATTCTTTGAGTGATGACATGACGGCAAGGGTATACGCTTTTAATTCATCTGTAGGCTTGAGATTTGCTTCGTAATGATATTTAACTTTCCAAGTAAGATTTGGTTTTTTCCAAGCTGTGCGAACCTTTGTAAATCTCTGTAATCCTTGCAATACAACGTGCATCACATCATTTTCGATATAAGAAATTTTGAAGATTTTCATCACCGTACCGATAGAATAAAGTTCTGATTCCCAAATATCTCCTTTGTTTTGCTCTTTGATGAAAACAATTCCTATCATACGTTTTTTATTTTTATATGCTTTCTCAATAATTTTGATAAAACTTCTTCCTGTAAAGGTAAGTGGAATCATTATTCCCGGGAAAACAGGACGATGCAAAATGGGGATTATGGTTAGTTTATCCGGTAATATATCAGATACTACAACCAGTTCATTTGTTGAATCCTTATCAATTGGATTATCTACATTTTTCAAATTTTGCTCTGCCATTTTTAACTCCTTTCCAATTACCAACCACCTGAGGCTCCACCTCCGCCAAAACTTCCACCACCACCGGAGAATCTTCTAAATCCTCCTCCAGAAAAACCGCTTCCAGACCTGTTTCTCATACTTCCAAAAATTATGAATGGAATAATGCTACCTCGTCTTCTTCCACGGAAAAGTCCGAAAATTAGTGAAATCACGAAAAGTAATGCAACAAGAGAAATTCTGTTACTCTTATTATTCTTTTCTACACTTTTTCTATATTTTTCCAATTCTTCAGGATCAATCGTAAATTCCTCAGAAATAATTCCAGTAATTGCCTTCAAACCATAATTTATTCCTGTATAATAATCACCACTTTTGAAATTTTCGACAATATAATCTCTGATAATGAATCCACTTATAATATCAGTAAGAATAGGATCCAAACCGTTTCCAACTTCTAAACGAACTTTCCTATCATCCATCACGATTAGTAATAGAGCTCCATTATCTTGTTTGTCTTTTCCAAGCTTCCATTTCTCTACAACTTTCATTGCAAAACTTTCAAGATTATCACCCTCTAAAGTAGGAATGATTAGTAATGCTATTTCAGAAGATGTTTTCAGTTCATTTGTGTAGAGAATATTTTCTAAATTTTTCTCTTCTTGCTTAGTTAAAATGCCAGCGTAATCATTTATTCTACCTTTTAATTGGGGAATTGCGATTGATACAAGGTTTACAGCACTTAGAATCAGGAGGCAAAATACAATAATTTTTTTTATCATTATTTATCCAAAATTCTTATTTCATCACTTAATTCATTTTCATCATTCGCTTTGATAGGAAAATGCGTTTCCAATAGATTGCCACATTTTTTGATACTCTGAATAAGGCTGTCGGTCATTTCATTTTTTTTGATTCCCGAAACGATATTATCAATAATATTGTTCCATTCATTTTGATCAATTTTTTCGGCAATTCCCTGATCTGCCAAGAGTTCAACTCTTTTTTCAAGAAAAGAAATAAAGATCAATATTCCTGTTCTATCTCGTGTTTTTTGAGTACCTGATTCAAAAAAATGTCGAATAGCTCGCTCGTGCACTTTAGTTTTTTTTACTTTTGAGGGAATGATCAAACAATCTATGAAGGTGGAATTAGCAATTAGATAAAATATTATGATTATTAGAAAAGTGCTGGCACCATAAAAAATCACAGCAAAATATCCAGCATCAATTTTAGTCCAAAAGAGTGTATTTATAAAACTATGAATGTTTTGATAAAAAAATGTCATTATAAAAAAATATAACATTCCTATACTGACTGCAAAGATCAATTCATAGATTGCATAATCATAGCTTTCCTTAATGAAAGCAGTTACTATTTCTCCCGATGTTTTTTTTTCAGTTTCCTGTACAACATTTTTTATTTTCTCTAAATCATTTTTAGTTAAGAAAACCTTTTTCATGAATTCCCCATTAGTGTTTTAGTCACATAAATTTAAAATTATATCATATTGTACAAAAATATGTTTGCTGTATTATCTTAATAATTCAAACCAAAAGCACAAACCAGACTTTCAGCAGAAATCTTGTATATGAAATTGACAAAGTTTATGATTAAAAAACAATTTTTTTTGCAAGAACACGATTTATTGCATGTTTATGGGGAATTCCACTAGACATACAATCAACAATGTATTCTTTGCATAACTCAATTTTCCAATCATGATAAAATCTAAACAATTCTCCTGATAACCATTTATATGAATTTATTTCTTTTTCCGGAGCTGCCGGAATGAAAGGTTTTTCTATCAAGGTTGTGAACATATGTATGCCATCTACATTTGTATAATCTTTGTAATTTTTAAATATTTCCTTCCGTAATTCATACTTAATATAGTGAAGTGTTCCGGTAGAAAAAAGAATATCAAAATTTTCTTCTAACCTAAATTTATTTATATCTGCTTGAAAAACATTTATTTTTACCCCAATTTTATCTGCTAATTTTTTAGTTTTTTCTACACCATCTTTTTCTAAATCAAAAGCTGTTACATCATATCCATTTCTGGCAAAAAAGATTGCATTTCTACCTTCGCCACAACCAATGTCTAACAATTTTAAATGTTTTTCAGGTTGTAAAGTTTTTAGTACTTCAAAACATGATGGAGATGGTTTTAAACCCCAATAGTAATTTTCTGTATTATATTTATTATGATAATAATTGTTTTTTTTATCCATAACTTTTCATATCTCCAAAATTTGGCAATTTCCTTTTCGATTTAAGTTTTTTTACATAAAAGATTCTATTTTTGAGTGGGATGATGTTTGTTCCTAAATTTATTTTAGGAATGTTGAAAAGCGTATTACGAAAACAAATTACATAGCGAATTTAAATATTTTTCTTTTTTTCTTCAGTTTCTCCATTTCTACATTTTTCCCTTTTCTTCTATTTACTTATTTATTTTTCATCAATTTCAAACTCAAGATGAATGAAGTTCCGCAAGGTTTGTTATTTTCAACATATACTCTTCCCCCAATATTTTCAAGAGATTTTTTTACAATATACAGTCCAATTCCAGTGTGTCCTGTCTCTCCATACTTAAAGTTTTCATCAAATATCTTGCTCTTTACTTTATCTGGAATACCTATACCAAAATCAGAAATTTTGATGAAACATTTATCTTGATGGTCAAAAATTGTTATTTTTATTTTATCAGCTTTACCATGAACAATAGCATTTTTGACAATATTATCAATTATTGAAGAAAATGTATCATTACCCAAAATTTTACAATTCCCTTCTACTTCGATGTCAATATCCTGATAATTTTCAATTACAGAATCTATTATGTTGCGAGCATCGTAGATTTTTAAACCTTGATGTAAAGTAAGGAATCTTTCCAAATTATTCATTCTTTTGATTAATTGTACACTTTTATTAACAAATTTTGTCACATTTTCCAGATGTTGCTTATTTCCCTGACGATCATACAATTTTATTGAGCTTCCGATAACAGCCAAGTCGTTTGTAAGATCATGCCGAAGTATTCGATTTATTAATCTCAAATGTTCTTTATGATTTTTTAGTTCAATATCTTTATCTTTGAGTTCAGTGATATTTTCGACAATTCCTAATACAAAATCAGGGTTACCTCTCAAAGTAAGAGGTAGTTTCCTAGTTTGAATCCACAGTTCTTTTCCATTGGGAAATGTAATCTGTTCTTCAGGAATGAACATTGATTGTTTAGTATTCATAACTTTTTGATCTGCTTTCACAAATGATTTCACTTTTTCTTTGGACATAATTCCAATATCAGCTAATTGAAAATCAGTTTTACCTACAATACTATCAATATCAGTATTATAAACTTCTGCCATCATTTTGTTCACCAAAATATATTTCCCAAAAGAATCTTTCACAAATATTAGGTTGGGGCTTGTATCTATAACTGTCTGCAGTAATTCATCTTTTTCTCGAAGCAATAACTCCATTCGATATTTGTAAAAAGCTATTTCAATAGTTGCCCTTATATCAGATTCTCGTATTGGTTTTACAATGTATCCGTATGGTGTAACGGTCTTAGCCTTTTCAATGGTTTCACTTTCAACATGAGAAGTAGTAAATACGATTGGAATGCTATAGTTTTTTACAATAAATTTTGCTGTTTCGATTCCATCCAATTTACCTTCAAGTTCAATGTC
The DNA here is from genome assembly GCA_021108315.1 of Candidatus Cloacimonadota bacterium. GTDB lineage: Bacteria > Cloacimonadota > Cloacimonadia > Cloacimonadales > TCS61 > JAIORE01. The sequence goes on along the minus strand of JAIORE010000190.1, from coordinate 2,123 downwards.
CATAGTTATTAAATCTGGCTTTTCCGTTTCTAATTTTAGAAGAGCTTCTTCACCTGATTTTACCATTGATGTTACTTTATAACCTAATTCTAATAATAAATATTTCAATTCACGAGCAATATTTAAATCATCTTCAACAATCATTATGTTTTGTAATTTCATATAAACCTCTATATTTTTAGCAACGAACTAAACTAATAATACTAAGGAACTATCTCAAAACAACATTTACAATCTAACCTTGAATAAATAAGTAATTCTTTGCTATATCGTAAAGTTTGTTTCATAGTAGCCCTAACAAACTAAGGATTTCCTCGCATACGCCTGCGGGGAAATCTTGTTGAACAAGTTCAGGAAATTGGTCATATACTTTATTACTTGGGAATTGCTAATAAAGTATATATTTTTTAATTAGTTACAAACTATAAATGCATTCAATAGAATGCAAGCTTTTTCTGCTGTGAGTAGCAGCTTCGATCAATAAAATAGTATTAACCAAACGAGATTTTTCTTCACTTTTCGGGGATAACTTACTGTATCAATCGCTATAAAATTCAACCATTCACGTATTATCAGGGAAATTAGTCGGACTGGATTTTCACCAACTGACTATACAAAGCCTAGTACACACCAGAGAGCACAGAGAAAAGATGAGATTGATCTTATGGTTTTTTTATTATTTTAGTCATCAAATTTCAATTCAGAATATTTTATTTTCTCAATCCAATTTTGAACACTGAATTTTAGTATCCAGCAAAACAGATAAAACATAAACAAACTTATACTGTGCCAAACTGATTTATAAGCATAATTTTTAGATACAAATAGCTTCATTATAAATGGAGCACTTATCATAATTGCAAATGCTATAATCCATTTCCATTTTTTTAGATTTATAAGAGTTTTGATAAGATATGGAGTATAAATCATCGCAAGAATGGTAAGAATCATTAATACCAAACCGTAACCAATAAAGTAATAACCACCCATGAGAGCAATTGTAGAACCTTCATACGTTAAAGTATGATAGAGTCTTTCCATTATCAATTGTTGTCTTTGATTTGTGAGAGTTTTGTTGTTTATCATTTACCTATTCCTTTTTGAAAGTATCAAAAAAAGTGCTTCAAATTGAACAACCTTGCTTTATCAAAATAAGAACTTTTAATGAAGCAAGGCTGAACAAAATTAGCATCTTGAGATCAAAATATCATTATTTTTTTAATTTCTTATCTTAATAGATAATGGTTGATATCCAATATTTCTAATAGCAATTAAGCCTTTTAAATCTTCATCTGGTTTTATCGTTTTACCAATAATGCTATTTTCTTCTAATTCTTTCTGAAATTTTGAGTTAGCAGAGCTCGAAGAAAGTGTATTTAGAAGAGTAATACCAGGTCCAAGAACCAAACCAATAGGAATAACATCTCCCTGACCAGATTGGTTAACAATGACCAAATTTACTGGTGTAAGTAACAAATAAAATAAATATGCAAATGTGCTTTGCTTCAAAGAGCTTAAATATTCGCTTGGATTTAGTAGCATTATTTTGCTATCTCCAGCATAAAAATCTATATCATCATTAACTTGAATATCTTTATCTGACTTATTTTTGATATTTACAGCAATGATTTTTACTTGACCTCAATTTTCTTTTTTAGAATATTTTTTGTTACCTGATTTTTGCAATACATCATAACTATAGTCAAAATCCAAATTCTCACCTTTTTGCTTTGAGTTAAGATAAATAGATTCAGGATTAATCGGTTTGTATGATGTAGCACATCCCCACATCATAATGATACTTAAAATAATTACAATACTTCTAACATTAATTCTCATTATTTTTTCCTTATTATTTGTTTTTAATATTTCTTTTTTTCGTTAGCATTATAAGAGTCCCCTCCAACAAGTCCCTTTTCAATTGAATAATAATTGTTAAAATCAGTTTTGTTATTAAATATTATTCATATTTTATTACTTTAAACTTAATTTTATATAATATTTGCTGAGAAGCAAGATTTTTGAAGCATAATTTGATAATATCCCCCATTTTCTACCTATTTCATCACATATCGGTAAATTCTTCCGAAGTTTACCATTATTCCCATACAAAATAGATACAG
>JAIORE010000354.1 GCA_021108315.1 Candidatus Cloacimonadota bacterium | reverse complement strand
GTAGGATTTATCCAAGCTTCAAAAGTAAATTCATTAGAGAAATTTAGACTTTCAGTAGCGTCACACATTGCATAGCCGTCTCCAGCAAAATATAAAGCACTTTCCCCATTAAAAACTTGTATATAATCTTCATAAACTATTGATTTTAAAAAAGATTCCGTCATAGTTATTAGACTTACAGAATAAGTTCCGGGTTCATCATAAGTAAAAGTTGGATTTTGTTCATTAGAATCTATTTCACCATCATTATCGAAATCCCATGACCACGTTAGAATTGGATCAATAAAATTAGATTCGTCCGTAAATGTAACCTCCAACGGAAAATGTCCGGTTAATGGAGTTGCAGAAAATTTTATGCTGTAATACGAATTTTCATACCAACGAACAACATCTTCGTCAACTCCTCCGGCAACGATGTCAATATCACCATCTCCATCAAGATCACCGTAATGTATTCCAAAAGCATGACTAAGATCAGTATCAATTTTATATTCTTGCCATTCAAAAGGATATTCTCCATTACTTTCCCACCAAGAAACCTGATCAGAAGTAAATCCGGTTCCAAAAACATCAAGATCACCATCAAAATCAAGATCATTCGCATACGCAATCAAAGCATCATTAAAACTATCCGTAACTTGGTGTTCAATCCAGTTAACAGGATTATTCCCATCATTTTCCCACCAATTTATCCAATTTTGGTGAGAAGCTCCTAAAATATCAGGATGATTATCATCATTAAAATCATAAATATTTACTTTATGAGCAAGATTGAAATCATCGGTAACAATATGCTTTGTCCAGATTATTGGTTGCTCACCATTGTTCTCCCACCAAGCGATTTCATCATCATCCAAAGCAGCTCCCACTACGTCTTTAAGACCATCACCATTAACATCTGTGATTTCGACCGATCTTGCTCCGATAAAATCTGAGACTATTGTCTGCTTTGTCCATTGAATAGGATATTCACCATTGTTTTTCCACCAAGCAATTTCATTATCTGCTGCTGCAACACCGAAAATATCAATATTTCCATCCGAATCAATATCAGTAGCATCAACTTCGTGAGCATGATGAAAATCATCCTGCAAGGTTTGTTTTGTCCAAGTTATCGGATCATTCCCATCATTCTTCCACCAAGCAATTTCGTTTGACTCCCAAGCAGCACTTATTACATCAATATTACCATCTCCATCAATATCTTCCGCATGTACATAAATTGCCCCATTAAAATCGTTATCAATATATTGAAGATTCCATACAATAGGATCACCACCTTCATTACGCCACCAACAGACTACACCTGCATCACCGCAAGAACCGGCAATATCATTGTCTCCATCATTATCAATATCGCAAATGTAATAACAGGTTGGTCCATCAATATAATCTTCGACAATATGTTCTCTAAATTCAATACTTTGAGCAGAGACACTAATTATGAGCATAGATATGAGATAAAATACTAACAACTTTTTCATGATTTTCCTCCTTGATTTGGTTTTTTCCAAATGCAATCTATGTGCCTTTTAGAAAGTTAAATTTTTAGATATGTATATCTCTTTTATTGATAACCTGTTAGGGATAATCGTATTCAAAAAGTTTTTTTAGAAATGGTTTATGTGTGCAAATAGTTACACAATGTGCAACTATTTGCACAGTTGATAAAAATTCTGTCTATATTTTCATTTTTCTCTTCTATTTGACTAATAACATTTGCTTTGTTATAGTAGATTCCAGATTTATTTTTAAACTATAGAAATATATTCCTGAAGAAACCGGTTTTCCTGATTGATCTTTTCCATTCCAGATAATTTGCTGATTTGGAGATTTGTTGATTTGAAGATTTGGAAAAGTTTTAACTTTTTGCCCTTTCAAATTATAAATATCAATCTTCGGGTTATTAAAATCTCGAGTCGGGTTTTGACCCAAAACTCGACTCGAGATTTTAACGATGCTAAATTCTATAGTTGTTGTTGGATTAAATGGATTAGGATAGTTTGACAATTTAATTATCGGCTTTTGAACTGTATTTATTTCCGAATCAGTTTGCTGAAAGCAAGAAGCGAAAGAACCTCCATAAACTCCCATATCATTAATGAAAGTTCCCATGCTTGGAAATTGTGCAAAACCGGGATTATTTTCGTCTTCGAGATCATTGTATTGCATATTAGGATTACCTGCATCAATGCACGGTGAATTCTCATCAAGTAAAAATAGTTCTTCATCAATAAATTGAGGATTGAGATCAATATTACCCATACCTGCAAGTCCTCCTTCAATATCACAAAATGTAAAAGATGAAGAACCGACACCATAGATTTGACCACCGGAATTTTGAGTATTTCCCCAAATGATATTGTTCAAAGATGTGATAGTACTCCCCCACATTCGCATCGCTCCGCCATTTGTTTCAGAATGATTTCCAAAAATTGTATTATTTTCTACGATTATTGGTTCAACATCATTTCCGATAAAATAAAAACCACCACCTCCATATAGTTGACCACCACTATTTTCTATGACGAGATTGTTTTTTATGATTGCTCCTGAATAATCAACTACAATACCAGCTCCGTAATCAGCTTGATTCAGAGAAAAAATATTATTAGTTATTGTTGGATTTCCTCTGAAACACAGCAAGCCGCCACCGGAAGCTCCATCATAGCTTCCATCATTTTCAACTATATTTTCCTTAATGTGATTGAATCTGATTGTTGGAGAAGCGTAATACATAAAAATTCCACCACCACTGAGCCAAGCATTACTCGGATATTGAGGATCAATCCACGAACTTCCACCACCACTCCTGATTGTAAAACCTTGAATAATTGTAGATTCAGTTTCATTATTACAGAATATTAGCGTGCTGGTTGAATCCGGATTTGCTGCATTACTTCCATCAATAATCGTTTCCGCAATATACGATGGATCTTCCTCAAATAAGAAATGGCTTGTAAGTAAGATTTCTTTACCCAAAAAATTCAAATTTTCATAATAGATTCCTGAACTCACCAGAACTGTATCACCATCTGCTGCTTGATTGATTCCTTCTTGAATGTTTGGAAAGTGTTCCGGAATAAGTATCATTTCTGACGAAATATGTAGAAAACAGACACTGAATATGACTGCGCAAATCTCAATAATTTTTCTCTTTTTCATTTTATCCTCCGCTTATTGATAGTCTTTTTAAATAATTCTCCACAAAATATTCATACATGTTTTTATTAATTTCATGATATCGAATAATGTTTGCAATTAGAGCAACATAAGCAACATTGAAACTCCAGACTTCTAATGTTAAATTGGGAATATTCGCTTTAATACTTCCATCGGAAATGCCCTCCTCATACAATTCCGTCAGTGAATTTTCTATTGCTTCTCGAGCTTTATCGGTGAGTTCTCTAATCTCTTTTGGAGCTCGTATACTGCGAGGTTTTTCTCCCATTAGAAAGGCAATTAAATCTGCATAGAGTGGGTTTTCTACAAAATAGTCGTATAAATTTTGATAATAATAACGAAGTTTTTCTATTCCTGTTTTACTTTGAAATTCTGAAGTTTTCATTGTTTTTTTGAATTTATCAAGGTATTCATTAGTGAATTCTGCCCAAATCACATCACCGATATCGGCTTTCGTTTTGAAATAATAATAAATATTTCCAAAAGCTATTCCTAATTCTTTGGCGATTCCACGCAAAGTTGTTTTTTGAATGCCTTTTTCTAATAGTTGTTTCTTCATTTCCGCTACAATCGTATCTTTGATAAATTGTTGTTTCAGTTCTTTCAACATAAATTATCTCCATTATTTCTGTTTTTATTGTTTTTGAATTCAAAGAAAAACATTCTTATATTCATTATCCAAGTTCACAAATCAAAAAAAAGATTAAAGATAAAATGAGTCAAGAACTATTTTTAGTACTTGTACTATTATATAAAAAAAAGACATATTTTGAGATAATAATTTCTCATAAAGGCACTAAAACGCAAAAGGATAAAAAGATAAAAGAATGCAGAAAGAAAATTAATGCTTGAATTTTGATTTATCTGATGGTTCGTTTTGAATAATTGGATTATTTATTTGCTTGGATTACATTAACTGTATTATTATTAAGTGTTAAAGTTGCTTTATGTACAAGCTCAAAAATTCAACACGGTTGAATTACTCCAAATGAATCCAATTTATATTAACCTTGACCTGCAAAATATGTTTATTTTTTTTACGAAATAATAAATTTTGAAATAAATTGAAAAAGGAAAATATTATGAGACTTAAAATTTCAAATATTGGAATAGTTAAACAAGCAGATATTGAAATCAATGGTATAACAGTGATTGCCGGGGAAAATGATACTGGAAAAAGTACAATTGGAAAAATCCTATATTCAATAACAAAAGTTGTAAATAATTATAAGAAACATTTCTCAAAATATCAATATAGTGTTATTGTTGATTATATATATATTATTGCAGAATCAACTCTTAATTCTGGGAAATATTTTATTGAATTTGGAAATGATGTTCAAGAATATTTATCTCAAGCAGATTCTAAAAAAGAAAAAAAAACGTTTAATGAATTATTACATAAATATAGACCAAAGAAAAATCAATTTTGGGAAGACAATAATGAAGAAATTGAAAAATATTTTAAAGAAATTGAAAAAGTGTTACAATTAGAAAAAGATAGCTTTTTGGTTAGGAAAACTGCCTTAGATAGAATATTTAAAAATGAATTTGAAGGACAAGTTTGTAATTTATTCTCTTCTGAACTTTCTGAAATCAAACTCAATAGTGGAGAAAAGAAAATATTTAATGTAAATATCATAAATAATGAAATAAAAGATATTATTACTTTTGAAAAAATGACATCAAATGATGTAACCTATATTGAATCTCCTTTTATCTTTTCATTTTTAAATACTAGAAAAACTCGTCATATTGTTGGATCAGAGGATTCCAGCAATATTTCACATATTGATGATTTGAAAAAAAAGATTAATAAATTTATTAATGGAAATTTTAATATAAATCTTGTTGAAGAGATATTGTATAATGATAAAATAAAACGATTTGAAGATATAATCTCAAAAAATATTGGCGGGAAAATAAACTATAATAAAGATTTAAATAGTTTGATCTTCTCTAAAAATGATAAATCAATAAAAATGAATAATACAGCAACCGGAATAAGAGCTTTTGCATTAATTGATTTGATATTAAAAATTGGAGCTCTCAAAAGTAATGAAATTCTAATTATAGATGAACCGGAAGTACATTTACATCCTGTTTGGCAGGTTGAGTATGCAGAATTATTGGTTTTGATGGCAAAAGAACTAAGTGTAAAAATATTAATAACCACACATAGCTCGTATTTTATTGAAGCTATAAGATTGTACTCAGAAAAACACCTTATTAAAAAAAAGACGAATTTTTATTTAAGTGAGATGGCAGGAGATTCATCAGTTATTACAAATGTCAATGATCGTCTTGATTTAATCTATGAAAAATTAAATAAATCCTATAAAAAACTTGATGGAGTTCTTGGTGAAATATTCAGTAAAAGAGTTTGATGCACATCTTCTTAAAAAGTATCCATCGTATTTGAAAAGCTTTGAAAATTTATCAAGAGATGATGATAAAAATTCAGTAACAAATTCTCAAATTCAAGCTTTTGATTTTGATAAAATTACTTCTAACAAATTTAAAAGTGCAGATGCTTTATTTTTTTGTAATATTGATGACTCAATTTATTTCATCGAATTCAAGAACAAACCTGAAAAAAATATCAAATCTAAAGATATTCGTTTAAAAGCAATTGAAAGTGTTATAGCATTGGGAGTTTTATTAGAAAAAGAAAATTTGATACAAAAAAGAAACGAAATTTTTTGTAATTTTCAAATGTACCTAATGATTGTATTTTCTTTAGAAAAAAACGAACAAGATAAAAACATTATTGATATTGAGCTTAGAAAGCGTTTAGAAAACTCAGAGTCATTCAACCTTGAAAGATATGAAGGAATTATTTTTAAGAAAACATATACTGTGCCAAATAATATATTTGAAAAACAATTAGAGAAATGTTTTATATTTGGGAATTGGGAATTTTAAAATAATATTATCAGTAAAAACTTCTATCTTTTTTATCCAATTCTTCCCCATTAACATGATAAAAACTAATACAAGAAGCAAAACAATAGAAGAATTGTAACAACGATTTTTTGGGGTTACAGGATAATTTCTTGGTTTTCTCTGCGTCCTCTGCGTGAAACTCTTTTGTTCGTTTTGTTTGTTTTGTTATCCCTCATTCAACAGACTTAGTCGCTATTACGAAATAACCTTTAAAAACTAACTTTGAATTATTCATTTTTTCTTTGTTGTTAAAAATATAAATATCAATGATATTAACAATTTTAACGCCTTGAATAAATAAAAAATTCTTTGTTATTTTGTAAACTTTATTCCTTCACAGCTCCTTATCTATTTTCTTCTAATTCTCGTAGGATTGTCTCTTAATGCCGTAATGCAATAAAACTTTTTTTCTGTGATGGTTGTATAGCCCCAAGAATTTGTAAATGTATTTGCTTCCAGATTCCATCCTTCTGGGAAAGAGTTATCAGGATTATCGGTAGAGTAAACATCATAAGAAGTTGCTCCGGAAACTTCATCCCACTGAATCAATACATCTGTATTATTACCATTTACTGTTGTAGTTATGATTATATTCTCAGGTATCTCCAATCCTCCCTGATGATGATAAAAAGCTCCCATATCTGTTATTGTTCCATCCGGATCTGGAGGATCAGAAGGATTTCCAGTGTCAATACAAGGAGAGTTAATCGTTAAATGATAATTGTTTTCTAATGGATTTACGAACAAAGGATCATCATTGATATTTCCCGTTTGGTAATTAATTTGATCTCCACCTTCCGTATAAATTCCGGTTAATCCACCTTCAATATCCGTATAAGAAATTGTTACTGTCTTGGGATCACCATCTAATGTGATCTGGTAAAGTCCATTTGACCACAAAATACTGTTAGTTACGATTAATCCAGGTGTGGAAAGCCCTTGACCGGTGAGATAGATTCCATCGGTTCCCATATTTGCATCATTATCTGTTACAGTAACGTTATAAAGTTCCGGATGTGAATTCGAGCTATAGATCGCACCACCTGTCATATAAGCTGTATTGCAGCCGATAAGAACTCTTTCAAACATTGGATTTACTCGAGTAAGAAAAATTCCTCCACCAAAAACAGCAGTATTATTCAATATATTTACATTTCGAATTGTAATATTTGAGTCCTGATTCTCGCTATCAAATAAATAAATCCCACCTCCTCTAGTATTATCCCCAATAAGTGAATTTCCATCAATGGTGATATTCTCAATCAATAAATCGGTATTGTAACTGCAAATACCTCCCCCATAAGCATCTTCTGTTAGTCCTACTATATAGGCAACCGTATTATGGGTAAAAGTTATATCCAACAATTCAATATCTGAATCATCCAAGTATATTCCACCGGCAAAACCGTGTTGAGCATGATTACCTTCAAAATCTATTGAACTCAATGTTGAATTAGAATTTTTTATATATATACCACCACCAACTTCAGCATTATTATTATCAACTTCAACATCTGTAAAACTGAGTTCTGAATTATTGATATAAACTCCTCCACCCAAATCACCGTTACCATTCTGTATCTTCAAAGATTCGATATTCACACCTTTCACATTATCCAAAATAAATGCTTTATCAGTATTCTCGGCATCAATTATTGTGGAATTCGCTCCTGCTCCTACTAATGAAACATAATTTACCATTTGTAAAGGAAAGGTGGCTATTTCTTCTCTTTGTGGCTGCATCCTTCCCGATGAGATATTTATTGTAATCGGATTAAGAGAATCTGCATAAACTTTACTCAAAACCGTTCCCAGACTATCAGGATAGATATATTGATCTTCCCTTTCTGCTTCTAACCTTCCACTGCAATCATCAAAAATATAATTCACTGAGGAATCACCGGCACACCAATAATTGGAAACTGCTCCCGAATTTCTACCGAATGAAGCATAAACATCAAATTCACTGTAAGAGAGGTCTATTGTTCCATTAAAACCATTTGAAGAAATACTTTTACCAATTTCGGCATAATTATTGTAGAAATAATTATGTGTATAATCCAAAACTATTCTGGTTTTATCACCATCTTCCATATATGTATAAATTCCTCCACCTTCATCAATATTATCCAAACCGTTTTCAAAAAACAGATTATGCTTGATAAAATGATTACAATTTCGGACAAATATCCCACCTCCCACGAATCTGTTGAGAGTATAATTCTGACCGTTAGGCAAAATAATTTCATCTTGTATATTCCAGCCGGAACCGTGAGCAATTTTAAATCCCAATATCGTAACATTCAAATCATTAACCCGTATGCCGGGATTAAGGATAGCGATCACACTTCCTTCATCCGGATCAGTTGGTGTGCTTCCATCAATAGTTGTGGAATCTATATGGGCAGTATAGGGATCAAGTAAATATAGACTGCTCAATATTACCGAAGTATTAATCTGTACATTTTCAAGATACGTTCCTTCAAATACTATGACCGAATCTATACTATTTGATTCTACCAGATCTACTGCATGTTGAATAGTTGCAAATGGATCATTGCAGGAGCCATCTCCACTACTATCATTTCCAGAAGTAGAAACAAAAAATACGTTATCAAAATAATTCGGCGGATTGTTTTGATCAAAATACCAGGCTCCTATATCATTTCTCGTTCCATCGGAATCATTGTAAATTGTATTGGGATCTCCGGCATCTATGTATGTTGAAAATGGGAAAAGATGAAAATTACCATCTGTTGTAGGAACAGATAACATATTCACATACAATGGCTCAACAAACATTGGGCTTGCAGTGATAATATCCTGAACATTTGTCTCAAGAGTGCCATAGTTGGCACCGAAATCTATTCCACCAATACAACCCTTAACTCCAGTGTAATATAAATATAATTTGCTTTGAAGAGTATCATGTCCAAAAGCTATCTGATATGTTGCATTTCCCCAGAGGGTACAATTACGAAATGTTACAGGATCTGAATTTTTACAATAAACTCCTCCTCCGTGTATCGCTTGATTACCGCTTATTGTAGTATTAGTAAAATATGGTACAGAACCATCCACATAAATCCCACCACCTTTCTCAATTGCCTGATTACCACTAATTGTCACTCGTAAAGTTTGTGTTTCTGAATTGTACAGATATATTCCTCCACCATAGGTTGAAAGATTTGAGTTTACGATGAGGTTATGCAGTTTCGGTGATGAGTTTGCACAATAGATACCACCACCGTTTGTTGCACTACCGTTAGTTATTGTGAAACCGGTTAAAACTGCTGTGGAGTCTTCGCCACTATCGAATATTACTACACTTCCGGTATCTTCACCGTTGATCTTTGTTTGAGAAATATAAGTTGTATCGGCAGTTGTACTATAAAGTGAACTTACAATGATATTTTTCCCGGTGAAATCAATACTCTCGTAATAAATTCCCGGATGAACCATTATGGTATCAATTGCAGAGGATGTATCTATACCGAATTGAATTGTAGCAAAGGGATCACCCTCTGAACCGTCCCCGATTATATCGCTTCCGGCAATTGAAACATGCCATACGGGACCTGTATAAACAAAATATGGTGTTGCACTATCTTCATTGGAAAAACCACTTTCATTACCAAGGGAATCTTCTGCTGTTATACGATAAAAATATGTTTGTCCTACAACAACATCGCTATCTGTGTAGGTTGTATCGGGAGGAGTTCCCATAATACTATCAATTAAAGTTACTGCCGGTGAATTTGTATCACGGAATATTTTGTACTTCCTTAAATCCGGTTCGGAATTTAGTGACCAAATAAGTTCTATCTCGCTGGGACCATCATAAGCTGTCAGACCGGAAGGATCAGCAGGAGCAAAAATATCTAATATCTCCATACTCACAAATATTGTATCATTTCCACCATTTGAAGTAATAAGTAATGAATCGGAATAAATTCCTGCTCCGAGTCCTGCTCGGTTTATAGTAATTAGTACTGTATCTATTGTGCTTCTTAATAATTCTCTGTTTATGCCGTTAGATAATATTTGCTTTTGTTTTTGAGAAGTTCGATTGGGTGATATTACATTTCTTGAATTGGATTCCGGTACTGCTGATAACCATGAAATATCTTCCGTAATACTCCAGCTCAAATCACCTGTTCCGGTATTTTGGATATACAATTCCAATTCTGTAAGGGTTATTTCAAAATCTAAACTATCTGGTGTTACTGATAAAATCGGCTGAGGTTCGGTTACTGTGATGTAATTTGTTTTTGTCTCGGTGAAGGTTGAATCGCTGTTATCCGTCACAGTGAGGGAAACAGTAAATATTCCTGCGTTTTCATAAATATGGGTAAATGAGCTTAAGAACGAAGTATAAGTAGAATCTGTTCCATCTCCGAAATCCCAGTACCAAGTTGATATGGAATCTGTTGGTGAAGACAGGTCTGTGAATTCTATTGATAAAGGAGTTAAACCTGAAGTGGGATTGGCTTCGAAGTCTGCAACAAGACCTGATTGTGATTGATGAAAATAATATGCACCAATATCTGTTATTGTGCCATCTGGATTTAAAGGTGAGTTTGGATCTCCTGCGTCTATGCAGGGAGAATTTGCTGTTAAATGATAATCGTCATTACCGGGATCAACAAATAAAGGATCTAATTGAATATTGTTATATATATCACAAGAATCACCATTTGCATTTGAATTTACATTAACACCAATTGAAGGATCGCAGTTATAGAAATTTGCATTCCCATTATTCCAGAAATTTGAGTATTGTATCAATGGATTACCATTACCCCCACTTATTCCATAATTAGTATTTTCTGAAAAAATAGAATTAGAAATACTTGGACTGGAATTATTATAACAGGTGATCCCACCTCCGTTTTGAGATTGGTCAGCAATATTTCCTATTATTGACACATTATTCAAATTAGGACTTGAATACTTACAGCAAATACCACCTCCTCCGTAGTTAGCCCAATTTCCTATTATTACCACATTTGTTAGATTTGGATATGAATACCGACAATATATTCCACCACCATCCATAGAAGAAGAATTTTCTTTTATTATTACATTATCCAAACTTGGGCTGGAATAAAAACAGTAAATCCCTGCACCATAATAATTAGCATAATTGTTTTTTATCGTCATATTACTCAAAATTGGGTTAGAATAATTCGAACAGTAAATTCCACCACCATATACAGCAGAATTTTCCGATATTATAAGATTGTTAAAACTCGGACTTGAATTATTTCTACATGTAATGCCACCTGCTGTATAATAGGGTGTACTACCAAATCCATGTCCGTTTTTAATCTTAATTCCACAAAGAACAGCTGTCATATCTTCTCCATTCTCAAAAGTTACTACACTACCATTCTGGTTACCATTGATAACTGTTTGTGAAATATAAGAAGTATCTTGTGTCGTATAAAACAAAGATGCAACAATTATGTCTTTTCCATTATAATTAATATTTTCAATGTATGTTCCTGGATTAACTAAAACTGTATCTCCGGTTTCAACTTCATCAATCCCGTACTGAATGGTGGCAAATGGATTATTCTCTGAACCGGTTCCAGTGGAATTCGATCCTGTTATGGAAATATAATACAATGTTCTGTTACAAATAGCATTCACTTCATCTGAATACCCACTCTCATCTCCGTCATCATCTACTGCGGAAATTCTATAATAATTATCACCATTATTGGAATTGTAATCCGAATAACTCATTTGTGGAATATCACCTTTCTGAAAAACATAAACCGTATCAATTGCATTTGTCGGTTCAGGAATAGTATCACGAAAAACTCTATAATAATCCAAATCCGCTTCAGGTCCGAGATCCCAACTCAACTCAATGTCATTCAATGAAGATACTACTGATAAATTTTGTGGTGCTGTCGGTGCTCCGGTATCTCCCGAAAGAACCAGAACTGAAGATACAGGACTTAATTGACCAATATTACCTGCTAAATCTACTCCGGTTATTTTGAAATAATAATTTGTGTTCGGAGCTAAACCGGGGATAATAGTTGTGACAGAACTCGCATTAGAAAGTAAGGGATCGTCAGAGGAATCCCAAACCCAACTGTTTTCATCCACCGTGTCATAATTCCAATAATAAATTTTATAAGTATTAAAAAACAGGTCTGTAGATATCGGATCCCAATAAATTGTTGCTTCAGTTACCGGATATTCAAAAGGAATTATTGTTGTTATTGTAGTTGGATGTGTAACATCTGTTATTATGTACCAATCATCTTCAATACCGAATAAACTACTGCTTCCGCTGTAAGTAGGACCGTTTTGCTGCAAGTCTGATGCTCGCCACTCAAAATGGAGAGAATCACCATCATTTACACTTTCAGAATAAGTTACTTCGGTTTGACAGATGATTTGAGAAGCTCTTGTTTGTAAAATATTATCTTTCGACTCGAAAGGAACGTCGAGTCGAGATAAATAATCCTCTTGCTCAAATCGCTGTTCTTCATCCTTACCCTTCTGCTCGAGTCGTTGTCCTTCGTCCTTACGACTCGAATATGTTTGCCAATCTTCTTCGGGGGCAGTATCATAAATTCCGTTTCCGTTATAATCAAATCGGTATTCAATAGAAGTATCATCCACTCCGAATCCTGCATCTGAAATTGTGCAACCTATAATAACAGTATGACTTGTGAACCAATCAGACGGCTGAGCAGGAATAGGAATTGAAATTATGGGTGGATCAAACTCAGGATCAACATCAACAATTGCAGTATTTGAAATATCACTAATTAATCCGTTTGTATCGAGAGCACGAATGATGAAATTATATGTGTTTAATGATTCTAAACCTGAAATTATGGTTGTGTTTGCAGAGCGTTCTCCCAAAGCAGAATCCTCATTTACCGACCACATTGCAGAATTAACATCAACAATATCAGTATCATAAAAGATTTCATAATGAGAAAAATGTTCTTCTATAGTAGGTATCCAATGTAAAGTTACGGAATTTTGAAATAAATTCTCACCGGTCAATGGTGAGCAAACTGTCGGAGGTGTATTATCTATAGCTGAAACTATAATCAAGAAATCATCAATATTCCAATAATCCGTATGACTAGCATTTATTTTTTGATGGCAGAAAGCTATTTGAAGAGAATTTTGTAAATCGGCAGCCGGAATCGGAAGTGATACATTCCCAGAAGTTGTTTGATTATAATGTGCTAATTCAAACCATTCACCTTCGTTTAATCTGAATTTTACGTGACCACCAAGCTCTCCTGAGTCAAATGTCGGAGGAGCATCAAGGTAGCTGTGCCAAAATTCCAAAGAAATATTTGTGTATTCATTGCAATTATAAACAGGTGAGATTAACCATTCTTCTGTCGGAACTGTCATTTCTCCAACAACTTTTGCACTGTAATCTTCACCACTATCCAGAATTATGTTCCAACTTGCTCTTGTTCCCTGATTTGTTGTCCATCCTACAGGGAAAGCACCGGAATTATTAAAATCTTCTGAATATGCTTCACCGGAAACCGTTATGTAATTTTCTTTTGTTTCGATTACAGTAGAATCACTATCGGTAACAGTTAATGAAACTCCAAATATTCCTGAGTCTTGATAAATCCAAGTAGAATTTTGCTCATAAGAATCAATTAACCCGTCATTATTAAAATCCCATTCCCAAACAGAAATGTCATCTTGAGAGGAAAAAGAAAGATCGCTATATTGTACGGTAAAAGGAACTGAACCTGCGGTGATATCTGCAGAAAAATCAGCATTTAAATATTTATCGTAATTGTCATATAGTAAGCCTATTTCAGATTCGGATATAGCTCTATTGTAGATGCGAATATCGTCAAGTTTTCCATTGAATTCGCTATCATTTCCCAAGAGGTAACCAATATAAGCATCAAATGACACGGATTCATCATCCGGAGCCGGAACCAAGTCATTAACCTGAGTAGCAGCTAATTGACCGTTAACAAAAATCTCTTCAATATTTGTGCTGTTACTAAAACAATAACATACATGCTGCCAAGATTGATTTTGAGCAATACTTGAAGTTTCTATACCTGAATCATTACCGTCAATGTCTTCAAAAATTCCGAAATATTTTCCTTCAGTAGTGATTTCTAAATAATAATTTGTTGAATTAGGATCACCCGCACCCGGGCTTTTTGAAATTATTGAATTTGTTATGGAAGTATCAACTACATTTAACCAAACACTAAATGTCCAAGATGATAATCTTAAACTCGCATCATTACCAATATTAATGTGATCTGTATCACCATCAAATTCAAAAGCAGAATTCTCATTCCCAAATCTATCTAAAGCAGGAGTTGCTCCGTTATTTGTTCCATTGTTACCGATTCCGGAGCTATCGGCAACACTTCCGTTTGTAAACGGATAATAAGCAACCAAACCATGCTCGATATTATCTGTAATTGTTATGAAATCCGTTTTAGTTTCTCTGTCGCTGAAGGGCCATTTGGTAATTGTGAGAGAAACCGTGTAAGTTCCGGGAGTATTATAAATGTGGTTGGGATTTTGTTCCGTGCTTGTTGCGTTATCTCCAAAATTCCATAACCAAGCATCGTGAGTTCCTACGGAAGTATCGGTGAATTGGATGGAAGTTCCGGCAGAGACATTTGTACTATCTGCTGTGAAATCGGATTCGAAAGTTGGGATAGAAGTGTCGTAGCCAAATTTGGTGATGAAAATGTCTGAGTTGCCATTGCTGGTTAGTTCGGTTGATCCAAAATATGTAGAATCGCGGAAAAAACCTGTTGTATAGCAATTACCAGCTACATCAACAGCGATTTTATTTCCATAATCAGAATCAATACTTCCAATATTTATTGCCCAAACCCAGTTACCTAAAGTATCTATTTTAGATATAAAGGCATCCTGACTACCATTACTTGTAATAGTTATAGAATCGAAAGTTGTTGCTCCTTTGAAAGTACCTGTAATATAAAGATTTCCAATACTATCTATTGAAATTGAATGTCCAACTTCACCATCAAGACTAATTCCATCTGCTTTTGAAGCCCATAACCAATTACCATTAGGGTCCATTTTAGCTACAAAAATATCAGTATTTCCATTACTCGTTAGAGAATGTGACCCAAATATTGCTGTATTAGAAAAATAACCGGTTGTATAGGAGTTGCCAACTCTATCAACAATGATTGAATATCCAATATCATGGGAATTTGCACCTGCTTTGGTTGCCCATAACCAGTTTCCGTTTGAATTCATTTTTGCGACGAAAATATCTTGAATACCAAGTCCACTCAAAGAATAGGAACCAAAATTGGCTGTATCTCTGTAATATCCTGAAACATAAATGTTCCCAGTTTCATCAAGTGCAATTGAGTGGCCTACATCAGTATTGTTGCCTCCTGCTTTTGTAGCCCAAAGCCAGTTTCCGTTAGCATCCATCTTAGCTACAAAGATATCGCAATTTCCACTGTAAGTAAGCTGGTATGCCCCAAATGTTGCTGTATTTCTGAATAAACCGGTAACTAATAAATTACCTGTGTCATCAATTGTAATTGAATATCCCGTGTCTGCACCATCACCTCCTGCTTTTGTAGCCCAAAGCCAGTTTCCGTTGGAATCCATCTTTGCGACAAATATATCTAAGTCACCATAAGTCTGAAGAGTGGTTTCTCCAAAGGAAGCAGAACCACTATAACAACCAATAACATAGGAATTTCCATTGATATCAGTTTTGATTGAATATCCTCGATCATCACCACTGCTTCCCGCTTGAGTAGCCCATAGCCAATTTCCATCGTTATCCATCTTTGCTACAAAAATATCTTGTCCCCCACTATTTATTAGATTTATTTCTCCAAAGGAAGCTAATCCGCTATAATTGCCGGTTACATATGTATTTCCTGATAAATCAACACAAATACCGCTTCCTGAGCCATCTTCTTCACCACCCGCACTCTCTGCCCACACAAAATCCGGTTGAAATTCCGTTCCATGATATTCATAAGCACCAATATCAATTCTATCGTTAAAAATACGCGAATTTCCGGCAAGATCGAATTCCGGTAGATTTAATCCGGTTGTATCCGGTGTTCCGGCATTGGCACAGAATGACATATCACCGAGTTGGTACGGATGGTCTCCGGTTCCTGCAAAGTTTGGGTCTGTGTCTATGTTGTTTTGGTAGGTACCGGTGTAAGTTACTCCACCACTTAAGCCGAAAGCGGCACTTCCGCCTTCGATATTGCAAAATTCATAAGTTGGATCTGAATTGTCATCATATATATAAATCTGATTTCCGGAAGATGAAGCAACATTACCTCTAATAATTGTATTTTTCATTGTCGGATTGGAAACTTCATCGGCATAAATACCCCCACCAAATTGTGCAAAATTTTCTACAATAGTGCAATTAAATATGTAAGGATTAGAATTTGTGGATACGGCAATACCTCCACCTGATACTGAGGAATTATTTGAAATAATATTATTTATTATCGTAGGATTAGAAGAATATGGACAATAAATACCACCACCATATCCAATAATAGCTATATTATTATTTATGATGTTACTTTCAATTATTGGAGATGAACTTGAACAATAGATTCCACCTCCAGAAGTAGCATAATTTTTATCAATCAAGTTATTTTTAATTAACAATTTTGAAAAATCAGCAGATGATATAGCACCACCTGTTTCGTTTATAGCCTTTCCATACTCAATTATACAATAAACAATCTTCGAGGAATCATTCGTAGCAGGAGTATTCTCAAACCTTATTCCGTGCCAACCGCCATCAGTGCTTTCAATATTGCTGAAACCGGTTGTGTCATTTATGGTGAAAGTAATCATTTCTTCTGGAGTGCCTTCTGCTAAAATCCTTCCTTGAACATTGAGTTTGTAATGTCCTTGGAATTCTACGTAAGTTCCGGGATCTATGGTTAGGGTTACGCCGTCTTGGATGTTTATTTCACTGAATACTTTAATTGTATCGGCATTCCAGAAAGTGTCTTCCGAAATTGTTCCGCCGACATTCATATAATTATCTACAAAAATCAATTCTTCTTTGATTATTGAAGAAACTGAATCTCCTGCCGTAACTTCAAGAGTAACATCAAAAGTACCATTTTGTAAATAACTATGCGTCGGATTTTGTTCAATACTTGTGTTTCCATCACCAAAATTCCAATTCCAATTTGAAGGATTGCCAAATGAGAGGTCATTGAATTGTATCTCTTGAGCCATAGCAACTACCGTATCAGAAACACTGAATTCCGCATTTAAGGAAATATCAATCTCCTGAATATGATTCAAACTCCAGTTTCCGTTTTCATCCAAAATTCTTACATTGAAAATACTCACTCCGGTATCCAATGAATAAATATCTGCAATGAAGTTTTCATTGATAAGACTATCGGGAGAGACGGTAATCGGAATGCCGTTACCGAAACCTGGGTCTGTATCGAAGTAGTATTCCGCTGCAATAATATCAGGTAAAGGTTCGGCAGGAATATTTGTAACATCTGTTTTGTAAATATCCTGTTTATATGTTAAACTCCATTTACCGTTTTCATCTTTGGTGCGTATATAGAATCTGTGATTTCCGGTTGATAAACCGGTTAAATCAGTTGTAAAGTTTTTATCAATAAGACTATCAGGAGTTACAGAAATCGGTGTTCCATTGCCAAAGCCGGGATCTGTATCGAAATAATATTCTGCTGCGACGATGTCAGGTAAAGGTTCGGGAGGAGTATTGGTAACATCTGTTTTGTAAATATCCTGTTTGTAGGTTAAACTCCATTTACCATCTTCATCTATAGTACGGACATAGAATCTGTGATTTCCGGTTGATAAACTGGTGAGATCAACCGTAAAATCCTTATTTATAAGACTATCTGGAGTTACAGAAATCGGTGTTCCATTGCCAAAGCCGGGATCAGTATCAAAATAGTATTCTGCTGTGATTATGCTTGGTAAAGGTTCGGGAGGTGTGTTTGTTACATCAGATTTGTAAATATCCTGTTTATAGGTTAAACTCCATTTACTATCTTCATCTTTGGTGCGTACATAGAATCTGTGATTTCCGGTTGATAGACTGGTGATATCAACCGTAAAATTCTCGTTAATAAGGCTATCAGGTGTTACGGGAATGGGGGTTCCGTAACCAAAACCGGGATCAGTATCGAAATAGTATTCTAGGGCAATTATGTCAGGAGATTGAGGATATAAAATTTTACATACTATTAAAATTATTATAAAAAATAAAATTATTTTTTTCATTTTTTTGCTCCTCATTTAATAAACCGTTGAAACGGTTATCTATATTTTTTATTTATCTTTTTCCCACAAATGAATTTGTGGGTTTCTATTATTACGCCAATTCGTAAAATCAATTTTTTCGACTAAATACAACATTTTACAGATGAACCCGATGTATTCTGTCTTTTGTTACAGAAAACCATAATTTCAATTATAGGAAACAAAACAAAAACACACACTTATCAACCATTTTAATGGTTTCCCGAAACAATAATATTATGTTTCTTTATTAACAAATCCCATTCTTCTTTGAAGGATGTTTTCTTATGATGCTCTTTTTGATTTCTGATATATCGTTCAACTTTTTTCACTAATGATTCACTAACAGAAAAAGCTCCATAACCTATTTGCCAAGAAAACTTTGCCTTATAAAAATTAGTTTCATTTATCCAATGCGAGGATTCACCTTTAATACTTTTCATAATAGCTTTTAAAGAATCATTCTTATTTAAAAGAAATAGAGAATATATATGATCTTCTGTCCCATTGATAATTCTGACTCCACAACCGAATTCATCGAATTTTATTTTCAAATGATCAATAATCTCATTTCTTGTGGTATCACTCAAAAAAGGAAATCTATTTTTTATACCCCAAACAGAATGAATCCAAATTCTTGTCAGAGAATGTGACATTGATATTTACTCCTTTTGTAAACCGTTGAAACGGTTATCGATATTTTTTATCTATCATTTTTCCCACAAATGAATTTGTGGGCTTCTATTTTGCACTAATCCGTAAAATTAGTTTTTTTTGATTCGAAACCACATTTTACGGATGAACACAATGTATTCTGTCTTTTTGTCGAAACCCATAATTTCAATTATGGGTGATATAGACGATACACACTCATCAACCATTTTAATGGTTTCCCAAAACGGTATTAATTATGCGATTTTGCCTTAACATTCACTTCCAATGTGTTTTCATCGGAAGGAAATATCGTAGAATTAAAATCTATTTCATAAATTGCCGGAATAGCAGGTAAACCTGATAACACATAAGGAACTCCACCATAATCATTACTGAACATTCCACAATCTCCGCCATTAAATCCTGCTCCGATAGCAGGAGAACCCGGGGCTAAAATATAGCCGTTATCTATGTAAAGATCGTGATCTACAAAGACAGTTGCCATATCGACATTTTGCTGGTTGTTATCTGTATCGGGAAATTGAGTTCCGTTGCAGAGATTGTTGGCAATGATTCCACCGGAACCATTATAAAAATTACCTCCTAAAAGAATGTTATTTACATATACACAATTAAAAGTATGAATTTCCCCTTCAATTATATTATTACTTATTTGAGGAGAGTTTACTGTACTTCCGATTTCCATTCTAATTGAACCACCACTAAGGTTGCTTGTATTAGAACTTATAAAATTATTTTTAATAAGTACATTTTGCGAATCCCCATTGAAATAAATACAAACTCCAGCTCCACTCACATTATAATAATACATCCAATTTTGTCGAATCGTAATATTGTTTAGATTCCCATTTATATACATAATTGGAGCAATATTATCATAATCTTTTGCACCGAAATAAAGAAAACATCTTTCAATGATAATATTATCAGTATTGATTGTTATCATAAAAAGAGTTAGCTCATGATATATGGCAAAACCGGAAACTATCGAACCTTCGCTACCTGGATTAAATACTAAACCTCCAATTTCCGATTCTTCTTCTGATGCTTGCGTAGAATCATTTTCTGTAAGCCAATATCCCCCACCAATCAGAATTACTTGTTTCGAGATTGTTGCCCCATCGTAACTAAATGGGCTTTGCTCCACATAAATCGTATCTCCAGATGTAACACCATCAACTGCATCTTGTAAGTTTGTAATAAAATCGGCATCGACTCCCGGGATATTATTCAAACGCCAAACTGTAGCATTGCAAATAACCGTTAAACCAATAATTACCAAACTTATAAAGAATTGTTTCTTGCTCATTTTTTCCTCCTAACATTTTTTATATTTTCCATTTTTCGACTCGAAAGGAACGTCGAGTCGAGAATAATTTGATTTCAACTTTTTTCTCGAGTCGTCGTCATTCTTCCTTACGACTCGAAATATTAATTTTATAATGTGTACTTCTTCCATTTCCTTTTTTTACAATTAGTTTTCTCGTTAATAAACCTTTTAATATCTCTTTTGCTTTTGTATCACCACAACTAATAAGTTGTTTAACTATTTTTTTTGTAATTGATTCATTCTTTTCGATGTATATCATTACAGTTTTTTCAAAATTAGATAGATCATTATAATCAGTCCTAATCGGTCGTTTTCGGTCGTTTTCGGTCGTTTTATTCGGTCGTTTTCCGTCATAATAAGTAACAGAGTCTATCTTAGTTTCTTTATATAAAATAACTTCTACAAAATCTCCTGTTTCATTGAATTGCGGTTCCGGTAAATCTGCTTTTTTACAAACGGTAATGATTCTTTGAATTCCGGTACCCCATTGTTCTATATATTTTAATTCTTTAAAAATTCTGGCAGTAATTTTGTTTCGTATTTCCGAACGTCCCTGCAATATATCGTTTTCGGTAATAGTTTTGGGAAATCCACCCGGAGAAACTATGGAAACACGATCATCAAATACGGCAACTTTTATATCCCGCCCTTGGTTCACATAATCTCTATGAACAATGGCATTGACTAATGCTTCTCTGATTGCTTCAGTTGGAATTTCGTATGTATCTGTTCTTTGCAGTCCTTTAATTTCACCTCTGAGTTGAATATGATTTTTTATGAATTTTTCTGCATTAGATAGTTGTTCAAAAAGGTCTCCTTTGTACTCTTTTCTATCCAAAAATACCGAAGTATCATTTCCTTTGAATCTGGCACATTTCATTTTAACATTATCATATATTCCAAGTAAAATTAATAGTGCTTTGGATGGATAGATTTGTTTGTTTTCTAAGATTAAAAGTTTCAGATTTAGAAGATCATTTTTTTTCAAATTTTTCTCTATCGCCTTGAATTGTATTTTTAGAGGTAAATAATCCTTGTTTTTTAAAGATATCTGATAATCTGCTTCTTCATCAAAACTAATATTTCTTCTTTGTCTTTCCAGCTCAAAGATAATCTCGTCACCGGCAGGTCTATTTGTAGCACCGATGCGAATATAAGTTCCTTTATTCTTCCCTTTTGATTTAATATAGTACGGTAATAGATTTCCTCTAAAAATTTCTATCACTAATACTGTTTTATTCTCAATATGTTGAGTATAAATTTCAGGTATAATGTTTGGAGAACAGCTATCGTATATAATTGAAGAAATTCTATCACTCAAATCGAAAATAATGTTTTCATCAATTCCAACTACTTCCCGATCATCATTTATTCCAATAATGATCTTTCCCCCTGCTGTATTGGAAAATGCAATTACTGTTTTAATCAGATTTTCTGAGATAGGAAACATTTCTTTGAACTCAAGAATTTTTGATTCCCCTTTCTGAATTTCGTTAGATAACACTTATTTTTCCTCCAGTTTTTTAGTCGTTTCTAAGTTGTTCCGCTCCTTACTACTTATGATTCTACTAATCAATTCGAAAAGAACATTGAGTTGAGATTAAAACCTCAACAGTTTTTAAAAAATTTCCCTGTTATAAAATTTTATATACTTTCACCGGATTTTTATATCCTTTTATCGCCTGATGACCACAATCTTGACATTTTATATCTTCCGATAATTCTCTTTTTGTCCATTCATCTATAGTAATTTCTCCGGGATTTCCGACACCTTCTAAGCGTGAGGCTAAATTTACAACACTGCCAATAATTGTATAATCAATCTTTTGTTCAGGTCCTATGTTACCGACTTTGGCATAACCGGTAGCAATTCCTATTCTGATTTTAAAGTCAAAATCCATTCGTTTATCAAAATATTCTTTCAATTCAATTGCTACTTTTTGGAAATCAATAGCACACTTTACAGCAGAAACCTGGCTTGGTTTTGTTTTGTCATCGTTCTCAAAAAAGGCAAGCATGCCATCTCCCAAGTATTTATCTACAATTCCGTTATTATGGAAAACCAAATCAACACCTTTTTCAAAATATTCTTTTAATACTTCCTGAACTGCTGCCGGATCTGCTTCATCACAAAATCCGGTAAAATTTACAATATCAGAAAATAGAACTGTAATATATTTTCTTTCTCCCCCGATTTTTAATTTGGATCTATCTTTTTTGAATTTATCCATAAGTACAGGTGAAAGATAGCTTGTCAAACTACCTTCTAAGATAGCAATCTCCTTTTCTGATTGGAAGAATTTGTATAAGCTTGTAAATAGATATAATCCGAAAATTGGCAATAAAACTGGGAAAAAAGGTAGGATAATATTCCCAAAAATAAAAATAAGCGTATTAAGAATTATGTAAAAAGTGATTAGCAGAATTGAAATAACATTGAACATAAAGTTTCTTAAATATAAGTTTATAAGTGTTAATATCGTGAATATTAGAAGCAAAATAAATATATAAATGGAACTTCCAATTCCAAATTCCCTCAAATATCCGTCACTAAACACTGTATTCATCGCATTAGCAAAAATATATGGATTCCATAAAACTTCATCAAATGGGGTTGGAAGGTGATCTTTTTGGGCAGAAGAAATATCTGAAACAATTACCAATTTATCTTTGAAATCAAATTGATAATTTGTGTTAATCAATAAATTCCAAGCACTATGCGATTTTTTTAAATCAAATACCGAACCCGAATAATTAATTAGCATATTCCCGTTCTTATCTAGAGGAATGGTAATATCAGCTTTTCCTTTTTTCATGGGAAATGCTTTTAGAACAACCTTCGATCTATTTACAATTTCTATATTTTCAAGTGGATAATTTAAATAACTGCAAACAGATCTAAAAAAAAATGATAAGATAAGACGGTTATTATAGTTAGCAACAATAGGAATCCTACGTAAAACACCATCGCTATCAGGTTGCATATTTACAAACCCCATTCCTGCTGAGAATTCTACAATCTCCTGTAAAGGTGAGTAAACTATTCTTTCAACACAAATAATATCTTTACTTTTCACTAATGGTAGAATATCAAAAGAATAAGCATTATATAGTTCTGATGGAATATTTATTGCACCCGATATTTGATCTTCGGAATACTTAATAATGTAAGGAGCAATGATATTTCCCGATTCCTTTACTGAATTTATAACACTCCTATTTCCCAAGGTGTCATTTGTTGTACCGAAAAAAACATCCAGAGCAATTGTTTCAGGTTCATATTGTGATATTTTGTCAATTAGGTTTGCATATAGTTCTTTTGGCCAAATTGCCATTCCAGACTTTTCTTTTGAATAATTATCAATATTTACAAATACAATATCATCAGAAAATTTAAGATTTTGATTTAATTTACATCGCATTTTAAATCTATTATCAATGGTTTTATGTTCAAAAACTTCTATCCAATCATACAAAAGATATATAGAAAATACTAATACTGAAAAAATTATTACGTTTAGAAAAAAAAGTTTTTTGTCTTTGAATTTCATGTTTCCTTTTCCTCAAGGGATATGTTAAATTTTAGTAATAACTAACATTCTCTATTTTATTTTCAATTTTTCAAACTCTCCCCCCAGTGAAATAGAAAAGATTTCACGGGTAAACTCTTTCCTTTTGTAAAGAAACCTTCTGTCCTGCGGACATCTCCCTTATGAAGAGAGACAAGCCTTCTTTAACAAGGAAGGTGGCCTGACCACTCGTGAGTGGTTCAGGTCGGAAGGTTTCTTTATTCTTCCTGTTTTTCTCATGTTCCTTCTCTTGAAATTAAGAGAAGGACAGCAGGATGAGTTCAATGAGGAAAACAAAAAAAATCAAAATGTTTTAAAACCATCCCACTTCACTGTTAAAACAATTTTATTTCTACAACTGCAATTTTCACACCTTTACATTCGTGTGTTAATTTTTGTTCTATCAGAAAAGGAAGATCTATATTAAATTTATCAGAATTTCTAAATGTAACTCCCCCAATGATTGGTTTTTCTAATCTCTTTACAAAATTTTCCGAATTTGTTTCAGTAACTCCGATATGATAATTTGAAATCTCGTTTAGTATCTTCTTAAAGAATTTTGCTTTGTTTTTCCCTTTAGCATTTGAATAATTTTTAATATTTTTTTCTAGATTTTGTAATTGCTTTAATGCAGAAATAATAAACAATTTTCCGGTTTGTTTTTTTTCTTCAATTTTCATCCACGGTAAGGAGGTAAATATTTCATTTTCTTCTGCCAAGTCTTGCTGACTGATTGATGAAAAAAGTAATTGAAACTCACTATCTGATGTTAAGTATAAGACATAAAGATATTTGCCTTTTTGATATTCAAGATTTAATTTAACCTCATTACCAATTATTAATTGATCATCTTCAGCAAATAGGAATAAGCTATCGTTAGTTGCTGATTGTTTACCTATCAAACCATACTTAAAGGTAACATCTGATTCTTCGGAATTTAATAATACACATAGAATTATGAATATTAAATTAATTAAATATTTTTTCATTTTCCCCTCTCTTTATTATGATTAATATCTGAACGAAAACTCCGTAATTCTTGAAATCCCGAGTCGAGTTTTGATCTTAAATTAATTTCAATAAATCTCTAAGTAATATATATTTTATATAAATAGATTTATTATTATTATCCAAAACCCGACTCGAGATTTCATCTTTTCTTTAAAATTTTCTTTTTCGTTCAGATACTAATTAGATTCAAAGTATTCTACATAATAGGTAGATTTCAAATAATATTATAGTGTTTAATCAATCCTAAAATGACGGGTATGTATCGTAAAGAATCCTGCTTGTGCCTTTTGTGATATTAAGTTTCATAAGTCTCTGTTTTGTTACGGTTCGTTTTTTTTAAAACTTTTCAGTAAAACACTAATTCTGTAGAATAAATTCAATCTGGAGCTTATCAAATTTGAATTACAATAAAGTAGTTTTGATATATTTAAGTCAAGATTTAACTTTCCTTAATTATTCAATATCTCCAAGCAATATAAACGGAGCCCAGAAATAAGGATGCTTATACTTTGAATCATTCATAAGAGATATCTGAGCAGACCGGAGTGCTTCCACTATTTGCATTCCATTATTGAGATTCATATAGAAATATTCCATTAATATTCTTGTAGATTGATCTTCTACAGGCCATAATGATGCCACAATAGATTGAACTGTAGCTCCAAAAAAAGCTCGTGATAAACCCAATAAGCCTTCACCTTCAATTAGTTTCCCGGTTGCTGTTTCACAAGCACTCAAAACTACAAGGTCAGCATCCAATTCATATTTTAAAATCTCTCTCGCAGTTAAAAATCCATCACTATACTCATCAGCAGTTAATAAAATAGATGAATACATTGGATTTAATTCATCTAAAAGACCGTGAGAAGCCAAGTGGATAATTCCATAATCTAATGAATGTTCTTTGAAATTTTCTTCTAAAGCATCAACCCCGATAAATACTTTTGCTCTTTCATTGTATATTTTTCCAATTGCTAAAACTTCATCTTCTGTGGCAGGTAATGGTTCCAAAATTCCTTTGTATGTAAGCAATCCTTTTTTTCCGAAATCAGGATTTCCGAAAGCTAATAATTTTTCTTTACCTTTTGGACTGGAAAGTCGCAATTTATGCAGAACACTAAGGGAATTCACATAAAATATGGAAAAATCATTTATAAGATATTTTCCACTTTCTTCGTTCAGCAAAGCGTGGAACGGTAACGAATTGAGACTTTTATCAGGTATCAAACAAAGTCTGGTAACTCCATTAAGTTCATTTACGATCGGTGAGATTAATTTATTATAAAGATATTTTGAATCTGAGGTTTTCCAGTTTTTAAGTAAGGAAATTATCTTTTTCTCTAATTCATCTTTTCCAATATCAATTTTGTATGTTTTTATATATTTATCTCTACGACCCTTATTCCGCAAAACAAAACAAATTACTTCATCTTCCAAAACTAAATATGCTAATCCTGCTTCAATATCTTTACTTATCAAATTTAAAGCAGCTTTTGAATTTATTGGTTCTCCCTCATCAATTTTATCTTTCATTTCCGGATGATTAAATATTAAATTACTTTTAGCTTGATCGAATTCTCTACGAACGGTTCTCAAATGAGTTACCAAAGAATCTAAACTTCTTGTATTTCCTTCTTTCAATGAATAATTACTAATCTCTTTATTAATAACTCTTAAATTATTTTCTAATGCCCTTTCTTGCTCAATTTCTTCTTTGGACATTTCATCATCGAATATTAAAAATGCTCCTTCCAGAATATCCAAAAGATTTCGAGTTTTCATTTTTTCATAATATTCATAAGCTTTTTCATTATTTTTCAATTCAATTTGCAAGTTTATCATATCACGGTAAATATTTTGAGCGTTTGCCATAAAGGAAGCTCTATGTTCTTCTAATCCTATCCCGTTGCGAATACTTTCAATATTTTCAATGGAATTCAGAAAATTTTCTTCTGCCTTCGGAAATTTTTTTTGAGCATAATATACTTCACCAATTTTATGATAAATCTTATAACTTAATACTAAATTACTTAAGCTGTCTTCAGCAATAGATAGTGTATTATCAAGGTATTTCATCGCTTCGGTAAATTTTTCTTCTTCCAGTTTTAATGAACCGAGACAATATTGGGCTTTCGCTTTATAAAACAGAAAACCTAAATCTTGGGTCATTTTTTTGGCGTTTCTGAAATATTTTTCTGCTTTATGATACTGTTTAATCAACTTATAATGATTACCAATGTTCAAAAGAGTTGTAATAATTCCTTTTATGTTTTTAATCTCTTTTTTTATCTCAAGTGACTCAAGTAGATATTTTAATCCTTTTTCATATTCTTTTTCTTTTTGATAAAAGTTACCTAAATTATTAAGTATTCTTGCTTTCAAGTCTTTATGCTTTATTTCCTCACATAGTTCCAAAGCATTATAATAATAGATCCTTGCTGAAAGAGTATCATCATAAGCTGAATAAATAGTGCCAAGATTATTCAGTATTTCAGCCTTTTCGTATTTACTGATTTGTTCACCCAGAATTTTCAAAGCTTGAGTGTATTTTTTAAAAGCTTCACTGTACACTCCTTTTGAAAAATATAGAAAACCTATGTTATTAATGATTCTCCCTTTAAGAAGATTATAATCATTCGTTTCAGCTATTTCAAGCGATTCTGAAAAATATTTTTCCGATTCATAATACATCTCCTGCTGAAGTTTTAAAAGTCCAATATTTTTTAAAATCCCACATACATTCAAACTGTCTTTTATCTCTTTTCTGTAATCCAAAGCAACTTTGTAATATTCTTCTGCTTTAGAAAATTTTGCCATTTTGACATATGTTATAGCTAAGTTATTACTTACAATCCCTATCCCTTTTTTATCATCTAATTTATTTTTTATTTCTAGTACTTCAAACCATAATTCTTGAGCCTTGAGTCCATCACCATAATTTTTATCAAGAACTAATGCAATTCGATTGAGAGTATTTCCAAGTTCTTTAAGAAATCCATTCTGAAAATAATATTCTCTTACAAGTGTAAGATATTGCAGTGCTTTTTCAGGTTCATTATTCAATTGAGATATTTTACCAATTGAATATAGTGAATCTGCGAATGATTTTGATTTTATTGTCTCTATATTGAAATCCCCATGAAGTAATCCGGTAAAATACAACAGTGTTATCAGTATAATTGTTTTTTTTAGATTCATAATTTTTCCCTTCTAATGCATACCCTGAACGATTTATGATTTTGCTTATCCATTCTGGATTTTTATAGTAGTATTGTATATTCTCAGTTCCAAAATAAATAATCCAAAAAAGTGATAAAAGTATAAGTTAAATAAAAAAGAGTAATTCATTGAGTCAATATAAAATTAATAATATTGAATAAGGTATGACTCAAGATTTGTCAATCAACAAAAGCAAACAATTTAATCAAACTCATTTCGAGCCTATTCACATCTTACGCCAACTTTTCCAATAAGTTAGCGACAATATATTTGGTGATATTGCACATTTTTATGTTATCTTGAAATTCTTTTGGTAGTTAAAAATCTAAAAGAAAAATGCTCTATTAAGAAATCCACGATTTCAATCGTGGGGCAATCACGAATCATTCCTACATGACTTTAGTCGTTAAAATAAAATAGACACTGAAAACAATGTAGAATAATTATGATGGATATTGTGAAGTTTTTACGAATAGAGTCGGCTATTGTTGTTACCGTATAATATTACCACGATTAAAATCGTGGGTTTCTCAATTAAATTGGTGAAAAAATAAGTTTTAACTTTTATGTCAATTAGTTGAATACATCTTTTCAAATCAAAATGTTCACTTTTTATTCCCATAAATACCTAATTCTATAAATAGCAATGAGTTAATTTGAACAGTCACGACACATAAAAAAATTTAGTAAAACAATACAAGAAAAAATATTTCAAAAGTTAAAAAGCATAATCGAAGTGAGAAATGTTAGTATTATTATTAAATGATCCATTCTCAAATTTGCTATAAAGTTCTTCATTTATGAGTCTGTTATGAATCTGTAGATTTATTCATTTGGAGATTTGGAGATTTGGAGATTTTATTTTGAACTCTATAAGTAGTCATAATGATTGTAAACTCCACTTAAAAATGCAAAAAGATTACGGATTTTCATGAATTTTTGAAAAATCCGAGTTAATCAACAGATACATTTAGGGATGACAAAATAATAAATTGGAGATTTGGGGGGATACTATAACATTTTATTCAAGGCAGTAAAATGTTTCATAGCCTAAGCTATACAGCATTTTACTAACGCAGAAGAAATTGTTAGAGTGATGCCGGAAAATCCAAGTTATTGTTTTGTCGTCCCTTATACATTATAATGTGATGTTTTCAATTATTCAGCTATGAAAAACATTGATGAGCAGGTTGGACACTTAACTCTTTTACCAATTAATGATTTCGATGCTTTAATTCGATTATCACAAAATGGACAACGGATCACAATTTTTTCATTATAATTTGTTACTAAATTAGTTGAATTTTCAGAAAGTCTTTTTTTCAATGCTTTTGTTCGTTTCTTTTTCATTCGTTGATTATTTGAGTTTTCGAATAGAGCAACTCCCGTAGTATCATAATTTATTAAGCCAACTTTCAGAGCTAAGAAGGTAATTATCACACCACCAATTAAGCCTCCAATATGTGCCATAAATGCAACTTGTCCTTGACCTTGTATTGCTCCCAAAATATCAAAAATAAACCAAATTACAATTAGTATTATACTTGGCATATAAATAGTTTTAGGTGAGAATAAGAAAAAGAACCAGACGAACAGACTTACTTTATTCTTGGGATATAATACTAAAAATGAACCTAATATGCCATTAATTGCTCCACTTGCTCCCACAGCAGGATTCCCATCAATAATTAAGTGTGAAGCTGCTGCGATAAATCCTAGAATAAAATAAAATATTAGGAATTTAATATTTCCAAACCTTGAGCAAATCGCATTCCCAAATACCCAAAGAAAAAGCATATTTCCAATTAAATGCCAAAATCCAGCGTGAAGGAAAAGATGACCGATTAACCCACTGATATTCCAATTGCTTAAAATAAGTGAATTAATTGTTGATTCGTTCAAAAAAGGTGCTACAAAAGAAAAGAGTACAGTACAAATAATAATTAAAATATTGCTATATGGAAAATCTGTAAAAGGGACATCTGTCTTGTAAGGTATAAACATTTAATTACTCCTCTGTTTTAAATAATATTTATAATGTTGCAAAAGTTTCTTCCACGGAAGAAAGTAAGTAAACAATACCGGATAGATCGCAAAATGAGCTATTCTTAGAGCATATAATCCAGCAAAAACAAAAATAAGAAGATGCATTCGAACTACATTTACATATGGTTTCATAATCATATCTTTACTCTCTAGTAAATTCCCTTTGTTGAACTGGAAATCAGAAAATCGTGAAACAAAAGTAGTAAGAACAAATGGCCAATATGATTTTAAGGCTGTAATAATGGTAACAAAGAAATTTGGAAACTTATTGCTTTTCTGAATCAGTGGAAAAAATCCATTAAGAAATACACTATGAACAAAATGAAACATACCAAAATGGAAAGTAAAAAAAGCAAGTAAAAAAACTCCTCCCACAGTATTTTGAAGGCGTTCTGTGCTATTAGCAAAATAAATAGATGAGATTATTAACGTGACAATGAAAGCATATCCCACACAAAGACTACTTGTCCAGAGACTCCAGATAACATCTCGAACTTGCCAATCAAATATTATTACCACAATTATTGTAATACAAAAAGCAATAATATCAAATATAATTTCTCTTTTGTTTATTGAATTAGACAATTAGCAACCCTTTTTTAGATGAAAAACTAACTTTTCATCATTATAAATTTCAAAATCAAACCAATCAACGATATTTTCTAAAACAGGCTTTATTTTTTGAATGGATTTTATCAATTCATCAGAAGAATCCGCATCAAAATTAATTTCGTATTCTTGTTTTTCTTCAATATATTCTAACTTGAAATATTCAAAGTTTTCCAAACGAATGCTAAATTTATTGGCTATTGCTGGAATATTATTGTCCACAAATAATTTTGCCAACTCAATTGGATTTTTTTTTGATCCTATAAAACCATAACAATGAGATTCGATCTTTATTTTCTTATTTAGAAATTCTAACAATACAATATCCTTTAATTTATTTTTTCTATTTTAACAAAATTATAAATCTTTTAATTATAAAATCCTGTCAAATTAAAAAATCACCCACCGAAATCGGCTACTGTCCGATTTCGGTGGTAAAAATTATACATTATGTAATTCCCATATTTTAAAAGCGATTACGATACAAAATATCTTTCTTTACTTTTCACTCAGCCGATATCGGTCAGTAATATCAAATGTTTCAGCAAAGCAGAAAAACGATAACTCTATATATAACAATGAGATAATATGTTTGGCACTGTTGTTGCTTATAATAATCAAAATTTGATGAGGAGTTGTTAATGAATATCTTAGCTATAAAACAAAACGAATTTCAATCATTAGAGATTGAAGATATGATTAAAAATATTAATTCAAAAATATTTTTTGTAAAAACAAT
Organism: Candidatus Cloacimonadota bacterium; assembly: GCA_021108315.1. Classification (GTDB taxonomy): domain Bacteria; phylum Cloacimonadota; class Cloacimonadia; order Cloacimonadales; family TCS61; genus JAIORE01. The sequence continues at coordinate 65,315 of JAIORE010000354.1, read as the reverse complement.
ACTTGACGCAATTAAAATAATTGAAAAAAATAACATATTTACAGTACTAATAAATATTACTTCAATTTCTGATATTGGTTTTATTAAATATATCAATGATAATTTCAAAAGTATTTTAATCTATATCTCGTCTGATAAACCTATGGAAGAGGCAATTTCAATTATGAAAACAGGTAATTATACACTTTTGCACAATCCTGTGATGCTCAGAGAGCTTAAGAAAAAATTCAGAAAACAATATAAATAATGGGAAATGTAAAACGTAAAATGTGAAAATTCGTCCGGCTTCAAAAAATATGCCGAGACAAGGAGAGAATTATGAGAAAGAAAATTATGTTTATTTTATATTTAGTGTTATTAGTTAGTCTATCAGTAGTTCTAAATGCTGAAATTAAAGAAATACCATTGGACGAAGTTGCAGAAATTGCCTTAAGAAATGCAAAAGTTTTGTGGGGAGATGTTTACCCTGCAGATCCGATTCCGTATTATGGACCCGACGATGAAATCATTGCATATCATTTTAATTATTCATTAAATGGAAATTTTCCTGATGCAGAAAATCTCAAAGAAGAATGTGATCAGGCATTTAAAAATGGTGAAAGGAAATCAGGTTGGGGTGATGATGAATTTGCAAACATGGTAATTGGTGCAAAGACGTATATGCCTGTATTTATCGAATATGCAAAATGCCTTTCTCCTCAATATGCTTATGGCAAAAAGTTGGAAAGAATTGCAAATAAAGAATTTAAAGGAGAATACAAATTAGAGAAAATCTATTATTTCGGGTTGGTGAATGTATGGTATTGTGTTTCAAGTAGTAATATAAAAAAATACATAAATATTGATCCGCTCGTAAAAGTAAAAACGGAAGAGGAGTTTTGGAGATTTGCAGATGAAAAAAACTACTTTTGGGAACGTGATAATTTCGAAGAAGATTGGCAGAGATTTCACACAAATAGAGAAACAATGTCCAGATCAACAGTTTGGATACCGGGTGAAGAATATATGCCGTTTCTGGAATGGCATTATGGATGTACTCCAACTTCAGCAGCGATGCTGCTCGCCTGGTGGGATCATTATCGCGGCTTTGGCAATTTGATAGATTACCATTTTTCGGAAACTGATGGCATTCAGGAACCGGTTGGACATTATGATCATCATATACCAATGATTCAATATCGTCTACATCAGACGATGGATACCGATAGCGATGGATCAACACAAAGATGGAATATCTGTGATGGATATATTGAGGCAGTAGAAGACAGAGGATACGTATGCAGTTCAGACGGACACTATGCAGCGTGGTGGACAGTACGAGAATTATTTGATGAGATTAAAGGCTCCATCAATAATCAAAGACCTTGCCATATCAGCATTGATGAACATTCGATAATCGGAGTAGGCTATATATCTTCACCGGCACAGGTTCATACTCACGATCCAAATCTTAGTACCATTCGAACAATCACAAGATCAATGCTGGAAGGGCATTATTGGGTATCTCTTTCATATAACTACGGGGATGAGGTAGAAATTTCCTCACCGAATGGTGGAACCGTATTCAATTCCAATTCAGGTAGTGAGATATTAGAAGCAAATGATTTCTGGGAAATTTCCTGGACTGGGGATCTTGATGAACCCGATAGATATTGCAAACTATATTATAATTTTATGTATGGATTGGAAGGATCGGGCGATTTAGACGACATTCTTTGCGGATGGGTTCTTATTGATGAAAACACAGAAAATGATGGAAATTATGATTGGGTAGTTCCGGAAATTGATAATCCAATTTTTCCTGAGGGTCAATCAGATTTCTGTCGTGTTAAGATTGAAGTTTGTAGCAGCACCACCGATATGATAATGGCTATGGACGGCAGTTACGGAAATTTTAAAATGCAACCGGGCGGTAGTTTGCAGGAAATTTCAAGTTTGAACACAGAATATATTGAAACCACACCAGATTTTTTTTCAATAAATCACACTGAACAAACTTGGGGAATTGTCGGCACACTACATAATAGTCCAACTGTATTTTGGTATATGAAAATGTTTGATGATTTGAGCTTTACAAATGAAATCATAGAATCACATCTTTGGCAACAGGTAAATTATATCGTCATTGATGGTTATCATGCAACAGAAGAAGAATTTGGAATTAAAGTAAATTGCAATGATGAAGTATATACGGGAGGAATTGGATTTGATGGTACTCCAGAGACTTTAACAATTAATACAACTCATAATCTAAGCTGGGATACGGATATTGTGAGAATGTGGGATATTCATTTAACTCCTGATGATTATTATTTTGAATTATTGATTTCGAGCGAAAATAATTTAGATCTTGATATTGCATTATTCAAATGGGGAGGAGACGGATATTTTACTAAGAATAATAGTGTGGCTTCATCAGAGAATATAGGTGCAGGAGCAGATGAAGCATTTCATTATTCTCCTACTCAAGCGGGAAATTACGGGTTATGTATTGTGTCAAATAGTGGTTTATATTCCGGAGATTTTACCCTTTCTATCTATCCTGCCGGATTGTGGGAAGGAGATGTTTCCACTGATTGGCATGAACCTGGAAATTGGTCAAATAATGCTGTTCCTGAAAATTTCCATGATCTTGTAATACCATCCGGTTGTACATATAATCCTGTTATTCAAAATGATACGGCATATAGTGGAAATTTAACAATAGAAAGTGGGGCAATGGTAACAGTTCAAGATGAATATTTTAACGTTTACGGAGATTTGGATATTTTTGGTGAACTAAGATTATCAAGTTCATCCAGTTCTGTTGAGTGTCAGGGGAACATCACCAGCCACGAAGGGTCAATTGTGAATGTTGAATTGATGAATGGCATGATTGTATGTTATAATAATTGGACAATTTATAATGGAGCAGATGTTCAAATGGATCGTGGAGTTGTTTATTTTGTCTCAAATCAGAATGCTTATCTTGTTAATAATGATTCCAATACAACATTTTATAATGTGATAATAAATAAGAACGGGGGCGTATTTGACTATCATATTTTTTCCACGGAGGACTGGATTATGCTGGGAGACCTCACAATTGGAACAGGAACGATGTTTCACTCAAGCTCATATCAAACAATAGAAATTGGAGATGCTTTCACAAATAATGGCAATTTCGAAATTGATGCAGGAACATTTAAACTAACTGGTGGACATTCGAATTTAAGCTGTAGTTCTACAGATTATTTTTATAGTCTTGATATTAGTACTTCCGGAGTTATTGGATTAAATACTGAGTTATATCTTCATGGGGATTTGACTATTAATAGCGGCGGATTGTTAGCCTATAACCATGATATCTATATTGGTGGAAATTGGCAAAATAATGCAGGATCCGGCTGGTTCAACCCAGGGACAAACACTGTATATTTTAATGGAGACGATCAATCATATTGCTATGGAGAAGAATTCAATAATATCGTTCTTGATGGACATTATTGTGTATTACAATTTCCTTCAGGTATTACCACTTGCGAGAGTTACGATTGGATTGACGGAGCATTATACATCGATGGTGGAACATTTACAGCTAATGATATAGTTGCTAATGGAATTGAAGGCAGAATTTATGTTATGGACGGTGAATTAAATTTCCATCAGGGAACAGGGGCATGTATTGATTTATTTTGTGAACTGACCATTCAAGGTGGGATTTTTAACATTTATGGAGGTACCCGCGATAGCTATTGGCCCCAATATGGGAATGCCAGGATTGACATGAGCGGAGGTATTCTGGATTTTAAAGATAATGGAATTAGAATTGTTAATTCATCTATCCACCAATTTACAGAAAATATCAATGGAGGGAGAATTCGCACTATCGGAAATATTTTGTGTGAGAGAAACGATTTTTCTCCTGAAAATGTTACTTTTGAATTATATGGGTCAAACGTGTCCTCGATTACTTGTCACGCAGGAAATGATTTTGGAAATATTATTATCAATAAAACAGGTAATGCAAATGTACTTTCAACTTTAGATCTTAATTTGGCTGGTGATCTTATTATTCAGGATGGGACATTTACTATGAATGGCAATACGATCAATGTTGGTGGCGATGTGGAAGTATTCGGCACTTTATCAATGACTGATCCTGATGATAAGCTTACAGTAAATAATTATTTTTACTGGCAACTGAATTCTACTGCAAATATAACAAATGGAGAAATTCATACAAAAAGAGACTGGCTTTTCTCCAATGGATGCAATTGTGAGTTTAGTACTGACAATACTGTATTCTTTGAAGGAAGCAATCGATCAAGAATATTTTCATATTCTGCTACAGCAAGCTTTGGAACTATTTCAATAGATAAAGACGATTATTACTGTGAAATTAGTGATTACGGTGACCAATCTGTCACCGTAACCGGAGATTTACTGATTAATCCCAATAGTATTTTTGATGTAAACGAAAATGAACTTGATATTTCCGGAAGGATAAGTATTTATGCTGATGCTGAACTAATTATTGATGCTGATGCCGAAGTTACCACGGAAGATCTTTTTATACATGGAAAAGTTACCATGAATGGTGGTAATCTCGCTATTGCGGATGATTTCGGTCAGTATTCTACAGGCGAATTGGTTATAAATAACGGAAACTTTATAATTGATACTCCGTATGAAGGAAGTCATAAATCATTTTCGGGAACGACCATTATTAATGACGGTAGTTTTCAAATAACCTATAATGGAATTCAGTTCGGTGCCGCATCAAATTTCCAGCAACTTGGTGGAACGATTAAAATCGGCTGGGGGCTTCGAGCTTTAAGTGTTGATGTTTTCCAACAAGATACCGGAACGATAGAATTTATTGGAACTCGCAGTGCTACAATTTATCTCGCAAATAATAATTGGTTTAATAATGTTATTATCAATAAAACAGGAACTCCGGGTTCCATAACATTAACCAATAGTTGTGTAATCAATAATAACCTGACTTTACTTGATGGCGTTTTGCGGACAAGTTCCAATAATCTTACCGTAAATAATGATGTTTCTATTGGTACAGATGGTTGTTTGGATTCTGATTCCGGTTTGATCTTAGTTGCCGGAGATTGGGAAAATTTGCGTGGAACAGCAGGTTTCTATGAAGAAAGCGGAACTGTTAAGTTTTTCGGTGGGAATGAATCAGATATTTTATCAGATGAAACATTTTATAATTTGACTCTGCAAAAAACAACCGGAAGTTTGAGTTACTCAGACATTGTAGCCGGAAAGACAGTTCACGTTGAAAATGATTTTTTCATTAATGATGGGAAATTGTTGCTTCGCGAGAATTCTACTCTTGATGTGGATAATAATCTGACTTTACAGAATGATACTGCAATGAGGATATTTGATGATGAAAATAGTGTGAACATCTACGTTGGTGGTCATTGGAGTGATAATAACGATGATAATGATGATTTCACCAGCTTTCATCCCGGAAATTCTACGGTAACTTTCGATGGGACAGAAGAGCAAATATTTTCCACAGTTTGGTCTCAACCGGAGTTTTATAACTTAATTATCAATAAATCTTCCAGTCATTTCATACCGTATTTAAATGTTACAATTGGTGGAAACTTATCGGTAACGAATGGTTATTGGAGTGATCATGCCTATGGAATGACTCACAATTTTCTCGGCGATGTGGCAATTTGTGAAGGCGGGTGGAGTGCCAGATATTCAACTGTAATTTTTTCCGGTTCTGCAAATGCAACTTTTCAGCAGGCTGGTCTTTGTATGTTCAATAATATCATTGTTGATAAGGAGCCGTCAGGTTCAAGTAAAAATGATGGAGAATTGACTTTGCTTTCCGGCTGGCGAACAATCTGGGATGGTGATTTAACAATTCAAGCAGGAATTCTGAACGCAAATGGAAATGAAACAGCTTGCACAGGAAATGTAACAATTAATAATGAAGGAACTCTCGCTTTAGATGGTGGCTCGATTCTCAAAGTCGGAAATGATAAAACATTATCTGTGAACTCGGGTGGCACATTAGAAACAATCGGTTCTGCCGGAAATGAAGTGAATATTATATGTTATGCTGCCGGAAATTATTATGATTTGGACATCAAAAATAATGGGACAATTAGTGCCGAATACACTATTTTCCAAAACATGACTTCCAACGGTGTGTATCTTTGGAGTTCGGCAATAGTAGATCCTGTCCATTCTTTCCACAACTGCACTTTCCAAAATGGAGTAAGTGGCGGTTCATTATTAAGAGTTAATAATACTGCGGATTTTACAATCAACAACGCAATATTTCCTGAAAACACTTGGGGAAGTAATTTTAATGTGTACAAACATCCCACTTCTACCGCAATAGTTGAATTCATTGAAGCCACCGGAGATTTTGCCGGAGCATCGTATGAATATGATCCTTCCAGCAGGGTTACCTGGACGATGGGACCGCATATTTCCGTTACTCCTCCCTCACAGGATTTTGGTGATGTCATTGTAGATCAATCTGGCAGAAGCGGATTTTATATTGAAAATGATGGCGGAGCAATTCTCTCCGGCACAATCACAACTCCGGTTGGTTTCACTATATTGGGCGGTTCCAGAGACGATCAGCGTGAATCAAGCGACAGAAATGTAAGAACATATTCTGTTAATGCCGGCGTTACGAATACTTTCCTTCTTGATTTTGAACCCACCGAAGTTCAAACTTACAGCGGAAATGTAATTATCACCCACAATGCTGGTGGAGATGACGAAACTGTCTTTCTGACTGGAAACGGAATAGCTGCTCCTCCGCCTATAATGGAAGCTTCCCCAGATACTCTCGATTTTGGCGATCAGTTTGTCGGGACAATTGATTCATTGGGAATAAGCATCAATAATCCGGGCGGAAGAAATCTTGTCGGCTCCATCAGTTATCCAGACGGTTTCATGGTTACGGAAATGTGCTATAGAAACAATTCATCAGAATTTGAAAATGCAGCGGAAACAATAGTTTCTCGTGATAGGACCAGTATTTCATTTGTTGTGTCGGCTGGAGAATTTGCGAATTATAATGTAATATTTGAACCGGTTTTATTACAGGATTATTCGGATAATATCATTATTACTCACAATGCGGCAGGAGGTGATGTTGTAATTCCATGTTTCGCAAGAGGAGTGGAAACGATATTTACCATTTCACCTACAACGATGGGGAAAACCATAACTCCCGGACAAACTGATTCCGAGTTATTGACATTTGGAAATGAGGGAAATCTTGATATTGATTATTTTGCGTATGTTGAATACTCAAACGATATGAACACAATTCTTGAGGAAGGTTTCGAGAATAATTTCCCTCCGACCGGCTGGACTCTGCACTCGATTGGTGGTTATGGAGATTGGATGCAAAACGAATGGAACTATCATACCGGAAATAAATGTGCGGAAGCAAGCTATATGTTTGTAAATGATGCTCGTTTGATCACACCTTTTTTTACTGCAACGGAAAACTGCATCTTAAAGTATTGGTTAAAAGCTGATGAATATATGTCCCCCGAAGGAAGTAATATTGGAGAATTTTGGATTGAGGTTTCTACCGACGGAACAAATTGGACTTCAGTGAAAAGCTATGATCAGGAAAATCTAAGCAATGAATTTACACTTAAATGTGTTTCTTTGGGAGATTATGCCGGTCAGAATATCAAAGTTGCATTTCGAGTTTACGAGAATATGATGGGGAATGGAGTATATATTGATGATGTAAAAATTTCGGGTGATGTAAATCCTCTTTATTCTTGGCTTTCATTGGATAACAAAATGTTTGTCGAAGGCGAAATTGCAGTCGGAGCTTCCGATGTAGCCATTCAGGTTGATTATGATACTGCCGGACTCTCCGATGATCTTTATTGGGCATATATCAGAACAGTCAGCAATGATACATCAGATCCTTTATTCAATATTCATGTCGATTTGGAAGTAGGTGTTTACGGAATGTCAATTTCTACCCAACTGTTGGAATTCGGTGATGTGAATGTGGGAGAAAATGCTGTTTTGCAATTCACTTTGGAAAATACCGGAACTTTGTGGATTGAAGGGATAATTACTACACCTGAAGGATATTCTGTCGAAGAGGATTTCCCTACAAGAAATAGCGAAAATAATCCTGAGCGGGAAGGGTATTCCTATAGTCTGTTACCTGAAGACATTTGGACATATAATGTTACTTTTGAGCCTTCTTATTATGGTAACTTCGATAGTGATATAACGATTTCTCATAGTATGGGTGGAGATGATGAATTGATTTCCGTTACTGGTGTTGGACGAGCTCCCGAAATTATGGCTTCACCGGATTTCATTTTTCAGGAACAATACCCTGATGTTACCACCTCCCGAAATTTAACCATTGATAATACTGGAAATAGTAATTTGAACTACATTGCTTCAATTATGTATTCTCGAAATAGGGATATTCTTGTTTCTTCCGGTTTTGAGGATATGATGTTTCCTCCAATGGATTGGACATCGCAAATTGTAGCCGGAACAGAAGATTGGATGCAGGATGGAATGTATCCCAATAACGGAATGTATTGTGCTTCTGCAAATGGAATGATGATTGAAGATGCACGATTGATAACTCCTTCATTCATTGCTACCGATGACTGCCAGCTTACATATTATATCAAAACAGATGAATGGGCAATGTCTGGTGGAAGTTTTGGTGTGGAAGTATCTTCTGACGGAACAAATTGGAGTTTTATAGATGAAATTGATATTTCCACGCTTACTGATGTTTATTCTCAGGAAGTTTTGTCGCTTTCGGCTTATAATGGAAACAGTATTCAAGTTGCTTTTAGAATGTATAATGTTCCTGGAGATGCAGATTTTGTTTATATTGATGATGTTGAAATTACCGGATCATCAGCTCCTACAGATCAATGGTTGAGCTTAGATGGTGGCGAAACTGTAACCGGAACTGTCGAATCCGGCAGAACAGCAGATATTATCAATGTCGGCTTTGATTCCACAGATCTTCCCGAATGTATGTATATGGCAAATATTTTAATAGACAGCAATGATCCGCAAATGCCACAGTATTGGGTTATGGTGGAATTAAACGTAGGTTATCCTCAAATATCAGTTTATCCCGATTCGATTGGTTTTGGTGCTATTCAAGTTGGTGAGGAATTTACGAATATGTTTGCTATTGAAAACCTCGGCACTATGAGTTTAATCGGAACAATCACCACTCCGGCAGGTTTTTCAGTATCCGAACAGGTTTATAGAAATAATAATAGCAAACGAGTAAATAAACTTTCTCGAAATACCCTAAATTATGAAATTATCACAGGAGATATGCAGCAATTTGATTTGACTTTTGCTCCCACAGAAGCAGTGGAATATAGTGGAAATATCGTCATCACTCATAATGCCCAAGGAAGTGATGTTCTTATTGAAACCGATGGAACCGGTGCTACATCACCCACTGTAACTACAAATGCAGTGACAAACATTACTACTATTTCTGCCACTGGTGGTGGTAATATCACTGCTGATGGAGGAAGTGAAGTATATATGAGAGGAATTTGCTGGAGTGAAATGGAAGAACCGACAATTTTTGATTATTTCATTAATTGTGGTTCCGGTACAGGAAGTTTTAGCGGTAATCTCGAAACTCTAATGCCGGGAATGATTTATTATGTAAGGGCTTATGCAGAAAATTTTTATGGAATATCTTATGGAAATCAGGTTTCATTCATTACTGTTGGTCCAACGATTATTGTCTCTCAGGACAGTTTACCAGATTTTGGAGAAGTTTCTGTAAATAGTGTTTCTGCTGAACAATCCTATACTGTTTCTGGTGAAAATCTTGAAGGTGATATAGAAATCTACGCACCTTGGGGATTTGAAATTTCGCTTACCTCAAGCAGGCAAAGTAGAAAAATAAATGAATCCGAAAGAATGCCACGAATCAACAGCAGCAGAGATTTTGGAAATAGTATCATATTGATTCCGACAACCGGAACAGTTCCCCAAACTACAATTTATGTTCGTTTCCATCCTGAAATGGCTTTTAAACATATTGATGTAATCACGCATAGCAGTATGAATTCTCAGGGAGCTTCGGTAGATGTTGGTGGAGACGGCGTTGAATTACCTGATGTTACTACAGATAGTATCACTAATATTGAAACCGATTCAGCTACAGGTGGTGGAGAGATTACTTACGATGGAAATGGTGAAATTACAGCAAGAGGAGTTTGCTGGAGTGTCTCATCAAGTCCCACTACAGCAAATGATCACACCACAGACGGCAGCGGAACCGGAACATTTGTCAGTTCACTCTCAAGTCTCGATTCGGGAACTTTCTATTATGTGCGAGCTTATGCAACTAATTCTGTCGGAACAGCTTACGGAAACGAGGTTACATTTACTACAACTGCTGCCACTCCAATAATTACAGTTTCAGTTTCTTCTTTACCGGATTTCGGAGATATTCCCATAAATACAAATTCATCAGAACAGAATTACACTGTTTCCGGAAGCAATTTAACTGGAAATATTACCATTGATGCACCCACCGGATTTGAAATTTCAACAACACCAACTATGAGAACAAACTGCAATAACTTGAATTCAAAAACCAGCAGAGCATTTTCTTCTCAGGTAATTTTAACTCCAACCGCCGGATCAGTTCCCACAACCACAATTTATGCAAGATTTTCACCCACAACAGCCACTGTTTATTCCGGCAATATAAGTCATATAAGCTCGGGAGCAGTAACCAAGAATGTAGCTGTCAGCGGAACGGGAATCACAACTGCAACAATTACCACAGATGCAATCACAGCCATCGAACAAACCACAGCAACCGGTGGCGGAAATATCACAGCAAACGGTGGAATTGCAGTTACAGCTCGGGGAGTTTGCTGGAGCACTTTAGCAAGTCCCACTACAGCAGATGATCACACCACAGACAGCAGCGGGACAGGAACATTTACCAGTTCGCTCACAAGTCTCGATCCCGAAACTTTCTATTATGTACGTGCTTATGCTACAAATAGTGTTGGAACTGCTTACGGAAACGAGGTAACATTTACCACTCTTTCGGCAACTCCACCGGATGCACCGTTAAATATTACAATAACTGTCAATGAAACTCAAGTTGTTTTGAATTGGGATGAAGTTGTTGAAGCAGATTCTTACAAAGTCTATTCCTCTGATGATCCGAACACACCTATTGGAAGCTGGTCAGTTGAGCAGGAAAATATTATAGAAACAACTTGGAATGAACTAATTCCCGCTACGAATAAATTCTATTATGTGTCTGCCAATACCGGAGTGATTGGAAGATCAGGGAAGAAAAGAAATAGGAAATAGGAAATATGAAAAAGCAGACTGGACTTCACCCATCTTTTCGGGGTGGAGTTCAGAATGTGACAATAAAACAGAAAAACCGGAAACCTTGAAAATGGCTTCTGCTAGCGGATTTCTTTCATCTTAGCCTTTTCAATGGTTGAAACTAACGAAGAGTTAAATGAATATCCCCCGAACAGTCGCAAGTTCCTTACGGGGCAGGCAATATCCAACCCGGAACATCCAATAATGAAGTGAAGAAAGAGAGAAATTTCAAAGAAGAAACAAAAACAATGAAATTACCGTCATCCCTCTATTTTGATAAAGAGAGGGACCGAGGGTGAGTTAGAAAAAACTTCAGAAACTAAAATCTGAACTATGATTTTTATAATTAAATGATAAAACCTGATTATTTAAAAACAATATGAAAATTCCAATCAAAGAAAATCATAGAAATCTCAAAATCAAATGAATCATAGTTCAGGCACTATACAAATACAAAAAAACACCCACCGAAATCGGCTGCTGACCGATTTCGGTGGGTGTAATTATTTCTTAAACTAACTGCCTTATTTAAAAGGCTGTTATGATAAAATTACTCATTGTTTTAACTTTTCACCAGCCGATATCGGCTATTAATATCAACTTTCTTAATAAACTCTAAAATGTTAACTCTTTATATAATATGCAAATAATTCTTCTGGCATTATTATTGCTTATATATTCAAAATATAATTTAAGGAGTTGCTCTATGAATATCTTAGCAATAAATCAAAACGAATTTCAATCATCAGAAATAGAAGATATGATCCAAAATTTAGATTCAGAAATATATTTTGCAAAAACAATACTTGACGCAATTAAAATAGTTGAAGAGATTTGTATAGATACTGTTTTAATAAATATTACCTCAATTTCAGATATTGGCTTTATAAAATATATAAATGATAATTTCGACAATATATTGGTCTATGTTTCTTCGGATAAACCTTTTGAAGAAGCAATTTCTATTGTAAGAACAGGAAAATATACCCTTTTGCACAATCCTGTGATGCTAAGAGAATTGAAGAAAGAATTCATTTAAAAATAAAAAAAGTCCGGCTGAAATAATGCTTGGACATGGAGGAAATTATGAAAATAGGAACTTTTATTTTAACAATATTAATTTTGGGTAGTATTATTCAAATCAGTGCACAATCACGAATACAAGAAAATCTTGAAACGACGATTATGACAACTAACCCAGATCCGGAACAATTTCCCAACATTACATTTGAGGAATATAGGAAATTACATCCGTTAACTAAAGCAAATTCATATCAAGAATTGAATTATGTAAGCTCAAAGGCAAAAGATACTGAAAATTTTTTGATTTTAGTCGATGAGTTTATTGAAAGTGAAATTAATTCTGTTCTCTTGACTTATCAACAGGATTTAGCAAATGAAAACCTCAGTTCATTTTTAGTTAGTGTTTCTGGAAATACAGGTGAAGCTTTAAAAGCTATTATTTTGAATTATTATAATAGTGAGAATATTGTTGGTGCTATTCTAATCGGGCACTTACCTTCTGTTTGGTATGAATATGAAAAACATGATTCTCTTGGAGTACCAAATGGTGTTTGGGCAGATTTTCCCTGTGAATTATTTTATTCTGATATGGATGGAGTGTGGGTAGATAACGATCTTGATGGAATATATGATGAACACACGGGGAATATACATCCGGATATTTGGTTAGGCAGGATTAAAGGAGATAATCTTTATATTTCATCAAAAACAGAAATAGAAATGATAATAGATTATTTTAATCGGAATCATTATTTCCGAAATGGAATAGCAATTACTTCTGATGTTGGACTTGTTTATGTAGATGATGATTGGCAAAGTAGTGGTTCAACGTATCAGAGTGCATTGGAAAATGTTTATTCAAACACTGTGTTGGTAAATACTTCTCAAGCTACAAATGCTGATGATTATATGGATAACAGGCTGATCGGGAATTATGAATTTATTCAAGTAATGGCTCACAGCAGTCCTAATCATCACTCTTTTAGAGTAGTAGACGGGTCAGATACAACTTACGCTCACGTATTGGATTCAGATATTGTCACAATAAAGCCGGTTGCAAATTTCTATAATCTGTTTGCTTGTAGCAATGCTCGCTTTGAAAATAATAATTGTATGGGAAATATGTATTTAATGGATAATTACCATTGCCTAAACGTAATTGGTACAACAAAAACAGGTAGTATGCTCAATTTTGCAGATTTTTATGAACCCTTATCACAAAGTAAAACATTTGGACAGGCTTTTAATGAATGGTGGCAAGATAATATTGATGCTCCGGAAGCACCTTATGATCAAGTACATTGGTTTTATGGAAACCTTATTTTGGGTGATCCAACTTTGTTTGTTGATTATCCCTCAGATCCAAGTGTATGCCTTTGGACAGGTGCATCCTCAAATGATTGGCATAATGCAGGAAACTGGTTATTCAATAATGTTCCTACATTTGATGATGATGTGATAATTCCCTCAGTATCTCAAAATTCACCTTTCATTTTTTTGAATAATGCTCAATGCAAGAACCTTAATATTGAATCCGGAGCAATCCTTACACTTACTGGATATTCTTTGGATGTTTATGAGGATATGCAAGTATATGGTGGATTTAATATGACTAGCGGAAGCAGTGAACTTGAAGTTCATGGGAATATTAGATGGAATAGTGGTTCAACTGCAATTATAACTTCTGATATGGCAAATATAAATGTGCATGGAAGTTTTGGATTTGATTTCGGAGCGGATGTTCAAATTACTTATGGAACAATCAATCTTATTGGAAGTTCAAATTCGGGGATATGGTCAAAATCTTCAGTAAGTTATGTGAACAATTTAAAAATTTTGAAATCGAATGCCCAAGTGAGTAATGGTTCCGAATTTTCGGGTGACTTCGATATTAATGGAGATTTAACGATTGGAGCAAATTCTACCTTACTTAATCCATATTCAAATTGTGGTATCGTCTTAAAAGGTGATCTTCTTTGTTATGGGAATTATTATCTCGCTACGGGAACATTTACTTTTGACGGTTCTAACCAGCTAATTATCTCAAATTCAGGGGATTATTTCTATGATTTAGATATTAATTCAACTGAGGGAGCATTTATACTTAATGATATTGTGATTCAGGATGATTTGACTATAAATACCGGTGCAACACTTTCTCTTACAGGATATAATTTAAATGTTTACGACAATATGATCATAAATGGTGTCTTCAATATGACGCATGATGATAGTAATGTTACAATTCAGGGATTTATGGAATGGAATAGCGGTTCGACTTCAATTATAGCTGCTGAACTGGCAACCATCAATGTATATGGAAACTTTGGATTTGATTCTGGGGCAGATGTTCAAATGGAAAACGGAACTGTGAAATTATTTGGTACTTCAAATTCCTGGATATGGTCAAAATCTTCAATTTGCTATGTAAACAATTTATATATTGTTAAAACAAATGCTCAAGTCGGCAATGGTTCTGAATTTTCCGGTGATTTTCATATTAATGGAGATTTAACTATTGGAGCAATTTCAACATTAACAAATCCCTTTCCGAATTGTGGTTTAGTTCTAAAAGGAGATATAAATTGCTATGGTAATTTTCATTTAGATGTAAGCACATTTATTTTTTCCGGTACATTTCAAGACATAAATTCAACTTCTGGAGATTATTTTAATGATGTTATTATAAATTCACCAACCATTGTCGATTTAAATACTAATATTACAATTAAGGGTGATTTACTTATTGATTTCGGAAGTTTGCAAACCAATAGTAATGATATTGATATTGAAGGAAATTGGACAAATAATACCGGTCCACTTCTCGGGTTCTTACAAGCTAATGGAGCTGTAACCTTCAATGGCACCGATGATCAATATTGCTATGGAGAGCAATTTAACGAACTGATAATTGACAAATCTGCTGAAGAGTTCATTATCCCATCCGGTTCAACGGTTTCTTGTGATAGTTACAATTGGGAAGATGGATTTTTAACTGTAAATGGTGGAACTTTTACTGCAAATGATCTTTATCATCACAATATTGTGGGTTCATATCAATTAATAAGCGGTCAAATTGACCTTCATCAAGATGCCAGCCATTACATAGATTTTAATGGAGATATTATTATTTATGATGGTAATTTTAATATTCACGGAGGAGCAACAGATTGCTGGTTTGCTCATACTGATGAAGCCTATCTTTATATGGAAGGCGGGACTTTGGATGTGAAAGATTGGGGAATTCATATTGATGATGGACATTCTTTTTCACACGTTATTTCTGGTGGAACTATTAAGATGAATGGTGGATTTTCCTCATATCGTCATGATTTTGCTCCTACAGGTGGATATATTCATCTCTATGGTTCAGATGATGAAACTATTGATCTTGGTTGGGAAAATAAACTACATCACCTTGTGATAAACAAAACAGTATCCAGAAATTCTGATAAGCAAGTTTTCCGCAAAGCGAAATCAAAAATTAACAACCGCAGAAGAAAAAAAGAGAAAATTAATAATACTCGAAGTGGATTGGTTGGACTATCCGATGATCTTATCATCAATGGTAATATGGAAATAACTTCCGGTCAGTTCAATTTGGCTGGTCATACTCTTCAAATTGGAGGTAGTTTAGCAATTTACGGAGCTCTAAAGATGATTAACCCTTTAGATTTTATTGATATTACCAATGATGTTGTTTGGAGAAGTGGCTCAACAGAAGTAATAACTGCTGGCGAAATCTCTATTGGAAGAGATTGGTATTTCAAAGAGGGTTGTAATGCAACATTGGGAGCGGGAAATACGGTTCGTTTCACCGGGAATGGAGTTTCAGATATGTTTATTGAAGAATTTGATAATGCTGCCTTTGGAAATGTGATTGTAGACAAAACCGGAAATTATTTGAAACGAGATACATCTCACTCTGCTCATACGGTTATTTATGGAGATCTAATTCTAAATGAGAATAATGAATTTCAAGCTGCCTATTGTGATGTGAGTGGAGAATTATTTATGGATAACGGTAGCTTGTTAACTTTATTATCGGGTAGTATGACAGTTGAATCCGATGTCGAATGTAATGGACATCTAAATATTGATAATGAAAGTTTTACAGCTAGTGATGATTTTTTGCTTTCATCTACCGGAGAAATGACTCTTGATGGTGGAAACTGCACCTTAAGTAAATCTTACACAGGGAATTATATGCGTTTTTTAGGAACTTTGAATATCTTGAATAACGGTTTTTTACAAATTAGCAGAGAAGGTATAAGGTTTAATTCAACTCCCAATATGGATGGTGGAGTTATTAGGGTTGGTTGGGGATTTCAGGCAAATTTTCCCGGAGGGTTTCAACCAACAGGTGGAACTATTCAGATGTATGGCCCTGTTTCTGCATCAATTGAGATGGATTCTACGAATTACTTTCATAATTTGATGATCTATAGATATGATTATAGCGGAGTATGTTCTCTTTCTGATGATATTACAATTAATAATGATCTTTATATAGATGATGGAACATTGAATAGCTCGGGAAATGAGCTAACTGTAATGAATGATATTTTCATTGGAGTTGAGGGTGTTCTGGATCCTGACGACCAATTAGTCAAAATTGGTGGAAATTGGACGAATAATCGTGGCTCATTCGGTTTTGTGGAAGGCACTGGTACGGTTCGATTAATAGGGAATGATGAAGGTACAATATTATCTGATGAAACATTCTATAATCTTGAATTGCAACGATATACAGGTGAACTTTATTACACTGATCTCGCTGCCGGTATTACAGTTCAAGTAGAAAATGATTTTAATATAAACAATGGGAAATTGCTCCTCAATGAAAATTCTACATTGGATATTGATCATAATCTTACAATGCAAAATGGAACAGCAATGCGTATTATTGATGGTGTGAATGGTGTAAATATCAACATCGGACAAAATTTGTATGACTACAATAATGATAATTCAAATTATACTAGCTTTATACCGGGAAATTCTACAGTTACTTTTGATGGCAATTCAGCACAAAATTTATATGTGAATAGAAGTAACTATCAATTTGGAAGTTTCGTAATTAATAAAACAGGGGGTAATTTTGTTCCATATACAGATTTAACCATCGAAGGTGATCTAAATATTCAAAATGGAGTTTGGTACAATCCTTGGACTGCTATGAATCACGTATTCAAAAAAGATGTTTACATTTGTGATAGTGGTTGGTTTGATAATATGGGCACAGTATATTTTGATGGAGCAGCAGAAGCCACTTTTGATCGAATCGGTGGTTCAAATTTCTTTCATAATGTTATCATCAGCAAATCAGATGCAAGAACCGAAAATGAGAATAGAGCAATCGAAACTCTTACTTTACTTTCAGATCTTGTTTGTTTGAATGACGGAAATCTCACAATAAATGATGGAACTTTAGATGCAAATGGGAAAAATATTGATTGTACCGGCAATCTAAATATCAGCTACGGAACACTTGCTTTGAACGGAAGCTCAATTCTCACAATGGGTGAATACAAAAGCATTGCTGTGAGTAGTGGTGGAACTCTGGAAACATTGGGCTCATTAGAAAATAATGCAAATATAAAGAATGAAAATCCCAATGCATATCATATCTTTGATATAGAAAGTAGCGGAAATATCTTAGCAGAAAATACTATCTTTGAAAACTCCGGCTATAATGGAATTCATATCAAAAGTGGTGCTACAGTTGGCTCTAATGGAGATTATGAATTTACAAATTGTACTTTCACAAATGGAACAGGTGGTGGTTATCTGCTCACAATTGATAATTCTCAGGATATGGAGATCACTAACGCTATCTTCCCAGAAAATACTTGGGGAAGTTATGCCAATGTAATGAAGAATGTTGATGTTGGGAATGTTGATTTTGTAGGTGCAACCGGAGATTTTGCTGGAGAATCTTATGATGAAGATATGTATAATCGCATTGATTGGATTGCAGGTCCGCAGATTGAAATTTTCATTGAATATATCCCTTCCGATTCCCTTATTTTTGGTGATGTTTTTGTGGGAATTGCAGATACATTGATGATGAGTATTTCTAATTCCGGCGGGGTAAATCTTACCGGTTCTTTCACAACTCCTGATGGATATACCGCCTCAGAAATAATTTACAGAGATGGAAATACAAAAACTCATAAGGTGATTAACAAAAATTTCCGAAATGTTCTCTCTTTTGATATTCCTGCTGGAAATATGGTAGATTATGAAGTCATTTTTGAACCTATTGTTATGCAGAATTATGATAATGATCTCGTGATTTCTCATAATGCCGGATTTGATGACTATCTTGTTCAATGTATTGGAAGTGGTGTAGAAGCAAGATTAACCTATGATCCTGCTGTATTTAATAAAGTGTTGGAGATTGGGGAATCTAATAATGAAAATCTCGCTCTAGGCAATGATGGAAATCTTGATATTGATTATCTCGCTTATGTTGAATATGAAGGAGAGGTCACTACGATCATAGATGAAGGTTTTGAATCCGGTTTTCCACCTACCGGATGGAGTTTGGAATCCCTTGATACTTGGGGAAATTGGGAACAAAGTAGTATGAATTCTTATAGTGGAAGTAACAGTGCCTTAGCAGATCCAATGATGGTTGATGATGCTTGTATTATCACACCGTTCTTCACAGCAACAGCAGATTGTATCCTAAAATATTGGATAAGAGCCTATGATCTCAGTTTCTATTGGGATGATGCATATTTTGATATTGAAATTTCTACAGATGGATCAAATTGGACTACTTTTAAAAGCTATTCTCAAGATGAATTTGCGGAAGTTTACATTCTCAAAGGTTTGTCACTGGGAGCTTATGCCGGACAAAGTATCAAAATTGCTTTCAGAATTCGTAATAATATGATGGGAAGCGGAATCAATATTGACGATGTAACTATTACCGGAGATTCTTCTCCGATATATTCTTGGCTTTCGCTGGATTCAGGATACAATATAAATGGAACTATTCCAGTGGGAACTCCTGATGTTGATGTCACGGTTGGATTCAATAGTACAGGGCTTTCTGATGGAGATTATTATGCCTACATCAGGCTTCTTAGCAACGATACTTCCAATCCTTATGATAATATTCCCGTTGTTTTGAGTGTGGGAACTTATGATATGACGATTACTCCTTCTTCATTGGATTTTGGAGAAATAGTTGTTGGAGCTAATGATGTAAAACAATTTACTATTGAAAACACCGGAACGCTGGAATTAGATGGAGAGATTACAACTCCTACCGGTTATACGGTTGAAGAAGATTTCCCAACCAGAACGGGTTCATCCAAAAGAATTTTAAGGAATTCAATATTTTACCATCTCTTTCCCGGAGAAAGTTTTGATTATAACGTAACTTTCTCACCAACTGAGATACAGAATTACGATGGAAACATTCAAATAGTTATTTCAGGTGATGATGATCAATTGCTTCCCGTTTACGGCTCAGGAATCTCTCCCACTCCTCCAGATGCTCCAGCAAACTTAACCATCGAAATTTCTGGGGATGATGTCACCTTAACTTGGGATTCGGTAACAGGGGCAGATTCCTACAAAGTCTATTCTTCTGATGATCCCGCAGGAGGTTGGATATTGGAGCAGGGAAATATTTCCGGTTTATCTTGGAATAAAACAATCCCTGCTACAAACAAATTTTACTATGTTACTGCAAATACTGGAGCGATCAGAGGAACGAGGAAATAGGAGATAGGAAGAAGTCTGAACCTTGATTTTCTTGATTCAATGATAGGCTATGATTAAGATACTCGAGTTGTTACGAACAGAGTGAGTGCGACTTGAGTATTTTAAAGAATTCAGCTCGTTTCTCCCGAAAATATTCGGGATATTGGGAATGCAGAAATCAAAGTAATCTTAGGAATCAAATAAATCAGAGTTCAAACAAAGGGATGTGTTGATTTTGAAACTGTTTTTACATTTAGAACTCATCCTGATATCCTTCTCTTAAATTCAAGAGAAGGAACATGAGAAAAGCAGGAAGAGAGCCCCCTCTAATTCCTCTGCACTTATGTTTAAGTATAATCTTAAATTTATTATAAGTTTTACTTCTTAACATAAGTGCACGGGAGAACTAACTCCCTTCCCTTTACGAAGGGGAAGGGTCGGGGATGGGATTAAGAGAGTTAAAAAACAATGCTATCTCAGCCCACTGAAGACCGATTGCTACCACCGGAAATGACATCCTACTCCAACAAGAACTAAATTCAATTAATAAAAAAAGTAGACAAAATATTTCCAATTTATTTAATTTCATTTATTGTAAAATCTTAGAAAATTCGTTTTAATTCGTCTTAATTAGTGAAAATTCGTGGTTAAAAAAAAGTTTATTAAACCAAACGAGGAGGAAAAAATGAACAAGAAAACAATGTTAGTTCTCGTAATGTGTCTTACTGCAATCTCGATCTTTGCAGTAACAAATACCTGGGATGGTAGTTCCAGTTGGAATTGGAACACGACAGCCAATTGGTCTCGAGGTACTGTTCCCACTGCTTCGGAAGATGTAGTTTTAACTTGGGATGCTTTTACCGGAGCAGATTCTTATAAAGTATATTCTTCTGATGATCCAGAAGGAGGTTGGATATTGCAACAAGAAAATATTTCCGGTTTAACTTGGAATGAAACCTAAGTTTTCAATCTATGTTATATCCCCTTTGCTAAGTTTCTTTAACGTAAAGAGAAACGTTTGGTCTTAGTGTATGGTTAAGTCATTTTTTAAGGTATTCAATTGAAAGATTTCCCACAGCTTTTTTTGTACTGTACTTTGATGCGAAATTTCAATAGCTGCTTCATTTTTATTGTAAATCATAATAATCTTTTTCAAATCATTTAACTCCATTTTTAAAACCGAATGGCTCATTTTCAGATTTGCCTTGCTTATTTTTAATTCCATAACTCTAATCAAAATCAAACTCATAACACAACAAAAAGCAAAAGCTCTGATTTTTGTATCTGTCCAATGTCTGATTGGTTGCCAGCGTATTAAATCTGGGTCTTTTAGCGATTTGAAACCTTTTTCAACTTTATCTTTGGAATGGTATTGCTCAATTATGTTGCTACTTTCCATATCAAGATTACTGCTAAAAAGAAGAATTTTCCCAAAAACTTTTTCCTTTTTTGTGATAGCATCATCTTTTAATGAAAATTTTGGATTTCCCTTTCGACACTGAACTTTTAAGTATTTCCCATAATGGCTGTCTGATAAAATATTTTTTATCCCCTTTGGTACTCTTTTGGGTTGTTTTTTATACTGAAACCATTTCGTCTCAATTTTTCTTTTTAATTTTTCAATCCCTCTATATAATGAATGCTTTTGTTTTCGGGCAAGCTTATCAGTATAAGTTAGAACAAGTTTGACATCAATATCAAACACTTTCTGTTTAAGTGAATAGTAGTTGAAATTTAGATACTTTCCTTGATATTTTTCTAAAGGCAATTCTATCAATTCGGGGTAATTAGAAACAACTAAGCTTCCAATAAACTCCATATTTTCTTTTAATTTCATGAAATTTTCTTTATTATTATTGCCTTTATCCAAGATTAGAATCAGGTTCTCAATATTTTGTTTTCCTGCTTTCATCTGTTGAATCAGCTCGGAAATTATTTCAGTAAATGTTTTTGAATCATGGCTATTGCCCCGATAGATTTGATGATAAAGTGGAATTCCCCACTTTCTGTCTACGCACATTGCCAATCCTATCTGCTTTAGATGATGTTTTGATGCTTTATTGTGACCTGTTCGGGCTAATTGGGAGCGAAGAGGTTCTTCGAAGTAAGTGAAAAAATTGGTTGTGTCATAAAAGATTACATCAGAAAATATCCCATATTTTTCTTCCAAATTCGCAATTAACTTTTTTTCTATCTCCTTCAAGATAGCATCATTAATCCCTGTGCAGATCGTATCATTTAAAGATGGATTAGCGGTGCGACGCTCTTTCAAATCTTTTTCATTGATTATGTCATCTGTTGAATACCAAAAACTTTTGCTGTTTAACTTTGTTGCATCAAAGTCTATCAATTCCGGTAATACTGTTTTTGATGCCCAAGCACCCATCTTTTCCTTGCTAGAAGCCTGATGGAGTCTGTTAATGATTGCAAGTAAAAAATATTTCCAATTCGGAATACCAAATCTCTCCCCTTTAATATGCATTTGTAATATCTCTATTAATCCGATTTCCTTAGCAACATTATAAATTGCTCCTACAAATCCAAAATCCTGATGATGAATTTCAATCGGTTTGCGTGCTTCAATGAGCTTTTGATGAATTGAAGTAGCGGAACCGAGATAAGTCGTTTTGGTTTTTACTTTACTTTTTCCACTTCCTTTAGTTTTTCCTTTGTCTTTTGGATTGATTTTAACTCGATAAGAATGCTGAAAATAGTAATAAATATTTCCATTATTGTTTTTGGGATAAATTTTCTCTTTCATTCGAACTCCTTTGATTCTTAATATACTTTACACTATACCATATATCCTTTTATATTATGTATGTCAAGCCATTATCTTTCACCTTACACTAAAATTCTAAAAAAAATCTGCAACTCATTGATAACAAAAGAGTTGCAGATTGAGTATTTTTTTGCGTGGAAAACTTAGGTGAAACAATTCCAGTTGGGAATAGATTCTATTATGTGACTGCCAATACTGGAGTAATTGGAAGATCAGGAAAGAAAGGAAATAGGAAATAGGAAAAAGCAGACTGGACTTCATCCATCTTTTTGGGTGGAGTTCAGTTTGCGATAATAAAACGGAAGAATGGAAAACCTTGAAAATGGCTTCTGCTAGCGGATTTCTTTCATCTTAGCCTTTTCAATGGTTGAAATTAACGAAGAATTAAATAAATATCCAATATCCAACACGGAACATCCAATAATGAAGTGAAGAAAGAGAAAAGTCTGAACCTTGATTTTCTTGATTAAATGATAAGCTATGATTAAAATACTTGAGTTGTTACGAACAGAGTGAGTGCGACTTGAGTATTTTAAAGAATTGAAAGCATCTATTAATCAGCAATCAATACATTTATTAATTTTAACAATATTTTCTTTGTAAATCCTCTGCTAACTACTTCAAATAGTCTTCCCAAGTCTACAAATTGTTTTTTTTGTTTTGGAGTTTGCCTTTTATCTCAAGTCGCGATTTTACAATCTTCTTTTGAAAGTGACTCTGTTACTAAAAAACCAACACAGTTTGGTTTACTCCAAAAAACAAGAAAAATATATTACATATCTGATACCTTTGTGGAATATTTCACAAAGGTATTTTTTTTTGCTTTTTTTTCGTGATAATTAGTGTTAATTAGTGGTTTCATTTTTTAAGAAAATTGGTTCATTTATTGCATTGTAACAAATTAATAACATTGTAACATATATGGGGAAATAATATGATCAAGAAAAAAATTGGAGAAGGTAAATTCTCGGAAGTTTATTTGATTCAAGAAGATAATGGGAAGCAATTTGTTCAAAAAGAATTTAAGAGCGGTTTCATTCACGAAGCCAGACGGGAATATCTCTTTCTAAATGCTATTGATGATGCTAATGTAGTGAAAGCTATATCTTTTAATGAAGAGGAAAAGCTAAACTTACGGTTAGAATTCATTGATGGAATCGGTTTAGACAAATTTCAGGAATCCAATCTAAAAAAGATTCATAGTATCATTACCAAGTTGTCGTTTTCAGTTGCAAAAATACATTCTCTGGGAATTTGCTTGAATGACCTAAAGCCAGCTAATATCATTTTAAGAAACGATGAACCGGTCATTCTTGATCTGGGTTTATCTACATTGAATCTTTATAATGATAAATATTTTAGAGGAACCGTCTCTTATGCTGCTCCAGAAAAGATTTTACGGAAAACAAATCACGAAGCAAGTGATGTTTTTGCAATTGGGATGATATTATTAAAAATGCTAAATGGTAAAATTCCGGCAGATGATCACAATGTTAGCGAATATTTAGAAATAATCAAAAATCAAAAGAAATGGAATGATTGCTTAGTAAATTTTACAGAGGATAGTTTTCTAAAACAGATGTTGGCTTTTGATGCAAGTGAGCGTCCGTCAGCACTTCAAATCGCAAAATATTTTTCTGATTTATATAATTTCAATATCGGGAATATTAATGAATTTGTCGTAAGCAATCATATTTTCAATACACATTTTGAAGCGATTGAACAACTTTGGAGAAAAAAAATCCTTAATTATGAAGCTTATGATGAAATTGATAAAATCCTCCAATTGACTTCTCTAAAAAACTCATAATTTTGGATGAATCGGTTTTTATTCTCGATCCTGAACAATTTTTTAGAGATGTATCTCTGATTTTTGATAAACCGATAAAATCATCAAAAAATTTTAAAAAAATTATTTCAAAAGACGTTAATCTTATGTTAAAAAGATCGTCTAAATATCACGCAACTTCCCTTTTCAATGAACTGAGCGAACTTCAAAATTCTTATGTTATCTACCAAACCGATAATAGTGACATATCCAATGTTACAAATAAAGATTTTCTTGAGTTTCTGGAAAAGATAGAGATTGAAAAGACTATAAAAACTGATATTAAAAATAGATTCAATGAAGCTAAACCTTTTTTAGTAAAAGAATATGTTAAACAGTTCATCGTTAAGGATTTTCAACAGAAAGAGGAAGACAGCCAAAATGAGCTTGTTGAATTTCTTGCTCTGGTCGAATTGCAAGTTCCCTTCACCTTGATCGTTGAGATGTGGGAAAATTGGCAGCAATTGTTTCAAAAAGCTATCAATTCAAAACTAATTTCGATTCAAGGAAATTCTTTGATATTTACAGGTAAAAAAACTAAGACTCAAAAAGTTCCTCAGAAACTTATGCAAAGAGCACTTCAGAAAACTCAAAAATTAAATCTTAATCTAATTTCTACTCAAATAGAATTTCTACTTACCAATCAAATAAAAGCTTTGAAACATTTTAACCTACATACCTTTGAACTTATTGAAAAAGAATATTATTCTTCAGCTTTAGAGATATTTGAATGGATTCAAAATAGGCATAGAATTAAAGATTTACCGATTAACTTGCAGAAAAGAAAAGCCTTTTTATATCGAAAATGTCTCTTTCTTCAAAAATCTGTAGAACTTTATGAAAGTATCGAACAGAAATTATCTGGAATTGAGCTTGCCACAGTTCTTTCTGATAAAGCGACCGTTTTGCACGAACAACAAAAATATCTTGAAGCAATTGAGATTCATAAAGAAACTGCTGAAATTTTCCATAAAAATAACAAAATCAATGAATATCTCAGAACTTTAAATAATATTGGAGCGTCCTATTTCCTGATAAAAAAATATAAAGATGCCAAAGAAACATTTAAACAGTTACTAAAACTTTCTAATGAAAATAATAAAGCTCAATATATAACACTTTCTTATCTGAATCTTACAGAAATATTTAAACAAGTCGGAGAATGGAAAAAATGCTTGCATTTTGCCAAAAATACCTTGGAACTCGGTAGAAAATATAAAAAATTAAGTATTCAAGTAGTTGCTGATCTTTCAATTATTTATGCCAATTTTGCCTTAGGAAATATTGAGAATTTGCCAGAGATGATTTTAGAAGTTTCAAACACTAAGGATATTAAACAAAATATCCAAAGATACATTGATATATTAGTGAAATTTCTTTATATTAGCAAATTCACAGACCAATTGAATTCAAGTGAATATGCCGACGAAATAGAAAAAAATTACTCCCAAATTGAGGATGATGAACTTCAAATTGAGATGTTTTTCTATTATTATCATCGAGCTGAATTTCTTAAATGTACTCAATATTATCACAAAATTCAAAAAAAATATCCGATTATTAAAGCAATTTTTACAGCTGATAAAAAAAATATGATCAATTATCTCCGGGAATTGGCTATTGAAGGAGATGTAGATAAATATCTATATTATGCTACTCAAATAGTTTACAGCGGATATTTCCTTAAATATGAAGAACTTAGCAACGAGATAAAAAATTATTTACAATTGAATTCATATAAGCCTTTAGAAATGCTTCTATTTAAAAAAAATCATAATCCTACTATGCACTCAGCACTTCCAATATTCTGGGAAATAATAAATCTAATTCACGGTGATGTGGAATTTGAAAAAACAATGAAAGCTGTTTTGCAAGGTATTTTGAAAATAAGTGGTTTGGAGCGAGCTGTTTTTTTTGAGTTTCAAAATGGAAATTTACAAGCAAAACAAGGATTTTATGGTAATGATAATGAGCTTGATATAACAGATTTGAAAGTTAGTAAAACTATTTTGAAAGAAACCATTCAACTTGGACAAATCCGCTTTTTGACGAATCTACAAGAGGATGTACAATTTGATATTCATTCCAGTATTTTAGGGCTGGGATTACGAACTGCTGTTTGTTATCCGCTAATTATTAATCACGAAATCAAAGGTGTAATATATTCTGATGCTAAAGGAGATAAGGAGTTTGAAAAAGAAGAAAAGAGTATTTTGGAAGCTATCTTTGTGCAAGCCTGTTCTGCTTTGGGGAAATCCCTTTTGTTTGAGAATTTAAAGCGAGAATCAGAAATTTTGCAGTATTCCGGGGTTAAAAATGAATTTTCGGAAATCATTGGTAAAAGCCCTCAGATAATGGAAATTTTTTCACTTATGAAAATGGTTGGTGAACATAATGTTAATGTTTTGATTACCGGACCTACCGGAAGCGGAAAAGAATTGATAGCGAAAGCATTACATCGGGAATATGCTAAAAATGCTCCTTTTGTAGCCGTTAATTGTGCTGCGATTCCCGAAAACTTATTGGAAAGTGAATTATTTGGACATACCAAAGGTGCTTTTACGGGAGCTTTTGCTAATAAACGTGGAAAAATCGAATTAGCAAATAATGGTACACTTTTTTTAGATGAAATTGGAGATATGCCAATGACACTGCAAGCAAAACTGCTCAGAGTTTTACAGGAAAGAATTGTTATTCCTGTTGGAAACTCTAACGAAATTCCGGTTTCTATTCGAGTAATAACTGCTACAAATTCAGATTTAGAGGAAAAAATATTAGTAAAAGAATTTAGAGAAGATCTTTATTACAGACTCAAAGTCATTAAAATAGATATTCCAAATCTGAGCGAACGGAAATCTGATATACCTTTATTGATCCATCATTTTATAGAAAAATTTAACAATAAATTTAATAAAAATATTCAGGGAGTTTCTTTGAAAGCTTTACACAATCTAAAGAATAATGAATGGAAAGGTAATGTCAGGGAACTGGAAAATGAGATTGAAAAAGCTGTTCTTCTCTGCAAAACAGATCAAATAGATGTTGATATAATAAAAGAAATTGTAGAAGATAGCAGTTTTTCCATTATGGATGAATTACCCGGAAATTGGAAAGAATATCAGAAATATAAAAACAGAATAATCAGTACATTAGATAGAAATTTTGCTAAACAATTGGTAAAGTCACACAAAGGAAACATTTTACAGGCAAGTAAACAAGCAAATATCAGCCGAACTCAATTATATAGAATTCTTCATACGGTTGACACTAAATAGAAACAATTGTAACAACAAGTGTACACCACATAATATGCCTGATATTATTGGTGAGAAGTCATCTTAGAATATTATTTATATCGTTTTAAAAAATATATGAAACAATTAAGGAACACTATAATTTGAAAAAATTTCCTGAGTAAAATTCATAAATTATGATTATACTTAAAGATAAAATTAAATTATTAAACTTTTTTTGATGGAATGAAGTTTGCTTTAATAATTAGAAGAATGAGTTCTATCGAGTTTTTAAATTTCTGATTCTCGTTCCCAGCCGACCAAAAGGAGACCTGCGAAGCTCGACCCCAGTTTGGTAACGAAATAATAGGCTAAGCCCCTGCTTAGCGAAACTAAAATGAAGCAGGAACTTGGGAACAAGAGCAAAAGGATTCAACAAAATAAAAATAAAGTGTCTTTCTGAGGAATCCAACAGAGATATTCTCCTGAAGAATCTCAATATAATCAGAGTTCCTTCAAGAGAAATGCAAAATGAAATGCTCAGGATGACACAACACTTTATTTTGCAAAACTCATTAATTATATTCTGATATTTGGAGGATTTTATGAAAAACCTAATAATCATAATTATTTTATTATCAGCCTATGTTTTACATTCAGCTTCGATTTCCGGAAATGTTTCCGCTGAAAACGGAGAACCGATATTTATAGCTAATATTAATTTGGTGTCTACTAATGATGGTTTTAGCTATTCCGAGCAAACAGATGAAAGCGGTGATTTCTTAATTGAGGATATTTTCTCAGGAGAATATTATTTAATTATCTCTGCATTCGGTTATCCAACTTATTATGAGAATACTTCTAATCCGATAGATGCAACAATTTTAGTTTTCGAAGAAGATACAGCTATTGAAGGATTAGAGATTGTTCTGATTGAAAGGGAAATATTTGAAGTTACCGGAATCGTTCTTGATGCCAGTTCCGGTCAACCTATCGAAAATGCAGAAGTTTGGGCATTAACCGGCTGGCCAATAGTAAATGAACAGCAAAGAAGAGATCAAGGTTTCACTGATGAAAATGGTGAATATTCTTTAGAAGTTTTTGAAGGTGATTATTATTTTGAAACATTTGCAGAAAATTATGAGTTACAATGGTTTGATCATCAAAATAGTTGGGAAGAAGCAGAAGTCGTTACAATCAATACAGATACAGAAAATATCAATTTTGATTTGGATATTGCTTTTTTAGACAATTCTTTTTTTGGCACAATTACAAATGAAAATGGTAATCCTATTCCAGATATTTCCATTGATATCTGGGAAAAATGGGATGGATATTGGATGCAACCATATAATTTTGGAGCAATAACAGATGAAAATGGAGAATATATAATCGAAAACGTAAGACTTGGTGATTGCATTGTAAGTTGCTCATCATACTGGGGAATGCAACCGTTTTTTTATGAAAATACTTATAATATTGAGGAGGCAGTTGTTTTCAATGTGTTGGAAGACAGCAATTTTGAAGCAAATTTTATTCTAAATGAACTTGATACTTCCTCAATTTCCGGAACAGTTCTTGATGATGAAACGGGTGAACCTATCGAAAATGCACTGGTTTGGGTTAGAAGTTTTTGGGGCGGACAAAATGATAGTTTATGGATTGCTACAACCGATATTAATGGAGAATATTCATTATCAATGAATGAAGATGAATATTCGATACAATGTTATGCAAACGAATATTATTGCCAATGGTTTGACCATAAAAACGTATTTGATGAAGCTGATGTAATATATATTTCTTCAAATCTGGAAAACGTAAACTTTGATCTAACACCCATTGATTCACAGTTTGAATTTTATATTTCCGGCAATGTTACAATTGATGGCGAAACACCGTCACAATGCACTGTTATAGTAGTTTCCAGTGATGAAGATTGGGAAAATGAAGTAGAGGTTTTCTCAAACGGAGATTATGAAATTGGCGTTCAAGAAGAGGGTGATTATTATGTGTATGCTTATATGAATTCTTCACCTTTAACTTATTATGATGATGTTTACAATTTTGAAAATGCAACTCTAGTAAATGTTAATCAAAATGTCCAAAACATTGATTTTGCTTTACAACTTGCTGATCTAAATGGATATATTACTTTTAATGGCTATGTTTATAATGAAGATAATGAACCACTTCGAAATAGTTCAATCGTTATCCTTAATGCCGCAAATGAACCGGAAAGCTATGCAATGACAAACAATGACGGATATTTCAATTCCATAAATATTACACCCGGAAATTATTTTGTGTTAGCGTCAAAAATATTTCATTACAGCGATTCGGAATATCTCACAATAAACCAGAACGATTCACTGGATTTTCATATAAATACATACAATAGCTCGTCATTGAGTGAGGAATTAACTTCTCTTGAATCTAATAAGCTTACATTGTACAACTATCCCAATCCATTTAATCCCGAAACTACTATTTTTTTTGAAACTACAAATTTGGATGAGGAAATACAAATAGAGATATTTAACATTAAAGGACAGCTCATTCGCGAATTTAAAATTCAAAATTTAAAATTTAAAATTAATTCTATTGTTTGGGATGGAACTGATGAAAAAAATAATTCTGTTTCATCTGGAATTTATTTTTATAAACTGAAAACATCTTCAAAAGTTATTACCAAAAAAATGATTTTACTTCGATAGATTATTTTTTGGCTATTTTTAATCCCTCATTATTATTAGTGAGGGATTTTTTTATTCTTATTACTAATTTTCTTTCCCAAAGTATGCTTTCATCTCGTTCCAATGCTCTGCGTTAAATTCTGCCTGAACTACAGATTAGATAGATTACACTGATTTCACAGATTGCAAATTTCACCACTCTACGGTTGTATTTTTTAGCTTCTTATCTTGTTCCCAAGCTCCAGCTTGGGAACAGAATAACTCTTAGAAGCCCTGCTTCGATTTTGTCTCTCGTTAAGTCAGTGCTCTGCGGTTTAAATTATTAGTTTCGTAGAAACGGTATCTCTGTAGCCGAATGTGTAAGCGTTCGGTGTAATAAAAACAAGATTAAGCTACAGAGTAGCGACATTATTTAAAATCTCTTCAAAAAATTACAGTGCAACTAATAAGAAACAATTGAACAATAAATTTTACATACAACCTAAAACATTAATAATAAATAATATACATTCATAAAGAATAATGCTATTCAATTTATTAAATACTATTGTCCATTAAATGTTACAATCGAATTTCAAATAAAAGCTTTAATTTCAAATACAATAATAAACATCAGGAAAAAATATATCACATAACACTTATGAAAATATAGAGTTAAGAATGTAAACTATAGAATTAATAAAAAAATATCACAACTATTCCCCTTTGGTATTTCAATTGCTTAATTAGTGGTAAGCTCTTAATAATTGAGCAAAAAAAATTTTGGAGGATAAGATGAAAAAGTTTATGTTAGCAGTCCTAATGGTGATGTTGAGTGTCGGATTTCTTAATGCCGTTTCAATATCGGGAAATTGTTCAAATGTAGAAGGTGAGTCAATGTCAAACGTACTCATTTTGATTATGGATGCGAGTCCTATGGGTGTAGTTCGGTATTTTGGAAATACTGGTGAAGATGGAAACTATTCAATTGATGTCGAATATGGCAATTACATTGTAGCGGCAACAGATTCGATGTTTACAATGTATTATGACAATGTAGTTGAGCCTGCCGAAGCAACTATTATCGAAGTTAGCGCAGAAAATCCGAATATTACCGGAATTGATTTCGTATTAGAAAACATTTCTTATGAAGGTGACGGAATCATTTCAGGAAATATTTCCAATGAAAATGGTGAGCCGATTGTTGATGCATATATTGACTTGATGTCAATTAACGGACAATTCTATTATACAGGAATTACAGATGGAAATGGCAACTTCTTGGTTGAGGGAATTCCTCAAGGAGATTATTATCTTAGCGTTTGGGCATTTGGCTATCCGGCTTATTATTATGAAAATGCAACCAGTCCTGAAGATTCAACCATTTTGGTGATTGAAGAGGGAACTATCATTGAGGGATTAGAGATCATTCTTGGTGAAAACGAAACTGAAACAATTGTAGTAACTGGTATCGTGCTTGATGCGGAAACAGGTGAACCAATAGAAAATGCAGAAGTCTGGGCAATGAGAAATTGGGGAAATTGGGGAAGAGATGAAAATTCTCCAAGAGAAGAGTTCGGTAGCACTGATGAAAATGGTGAATATTCTTTGGATATAATTGCCGGAGATTATTATTTTGAGGCTTATGCAGAAGATTATCATCCACAATGGTTTGATCATCAAGATAATTGGGAAGATGCAGAATTAGTTTCAATAGTAGCCGATTCGATAAGTATTGATTTCGATTTGAATATTATTCCTGTTAATGAAAATTCTTTCTATGGAACTGTAACAACTGAAGAAGGTGAACCAGTGCCAAATGCTTTGATTTTTTTATTACAAGAAAATGATGGATATTGGATGGGAGCAATTGACAGTCTTGGAATCACAGATCAAAATGGAGAATATCTTATTGAAAATATTTCCCAAGGTGAGCATATCGTAAGCTGTTCACAATATTGGGGGATGCTACCGATTTTTTATGAAAACACTTATAATATTGAAGATGCTGTTGTTTTCAATGTTTTGGAAGACAGTAATTTTGAAGCAAACTTTACTTTGATTGAACCGGAGATTTATTCAATATCAGGAACTGTTCTTGATGAAACCGGTAATCCCGTTGCTGATGCAGAAATATGGGCTATGGGCGGATTTGATGGAAATCCCAGAGATTGGAATACTGAGCCATTTGGAATTACAGATGAAAACGGTGAATTTACACTTTCTGTGATTGAAGGTGAATATTGGATAGAATGCTGGGCAAATGATTATATGCCACAATGGTTTGATCATAAAAATGATTTCAGTGAAGCAGATGTGATTGTAGTTACCGGAGATTTGGAAAATGTAAACTTTGATCTTATCCCTTATGAAACTTATGAAAATACTATCTCAGGTACTATTTTGATTGATGGTGAAATTCCCGAAGAAGAAGTTTTTGTGTGTGCCTATTCAGAAGATTTCTGGTACAGTGGAATGGCTATCACAGACGAAAATGGGAATTATACAATAGAAAACTTACCTCCATTTGAATATTATGTTCAAGCTTATTCTTTCTTCACAATTCCAATGTTCTTTGATAATGTATATGATTTTGAAGAAGCTACAACTGTAGTTGCAGAAGGATCAATAACTGGAATAGATTTTAATCTAAGTACTTTAGAACGAGACGGTCTTATCACATTAAATGGAATTATCAGTGATTCAAATGGTGATCCGGTTATAAATTCAACAGTTCTAATTACCGATACTACTGAAAATATTGAAAGCTATGCAATGACAAATAATGATGGATATTTTGAAGCTCTTGGTATCTCTGGTGGTTCTTATACAGTAAAAGCTACAAAAGTTTTTTATGAAACTGCAACAGAAGAAATGCTGATCAATCAAAATGGAACAGTTAATATGAATATTGATCCAATTCCAACCAGTTCTACAGAAGAAAATGGCATAATTCCAACAAATAATATAGCTCTGAAAAATTATCCAAATCCTTTCAATCCGGTTACAACCATCAGCTTTAATACTTTTGAAGCATCCAAAGTTGAATTAAGTGTCTTCAATATAAAAGGTAAGAAAGTTGTTACGCTGATAAATGATGAATTGGAATCCGGTTCTCATTCATATAATTGGAATGGAACAGACGCAAATGGTAAAACTGTTGCCAGCGGAATTTATTTTTACAAAATGAAATCGGGAAGATATTCTACTACTAAGAAAATGATCCTGATGAAGTAATTTCATACATTAAATAGTTAAAAACAACCTTCCGAAACTTTCTTTTACATTTTCTAATGTGAGAAGATTCGGAAGGTTTTTTTTATTTTGGAACCTGACCAAAAATCCCGAGTCGGGTTTTGATGGATAGTTAGGAAGCATATTAATTCTATTGAGTCGTATCAAAACTCGACTCGAGATTTTGCAAAGCCGGTTTACTCCCTATTCATTATTCATTATTCACTATTCACTATCTTTTCCTCAATCTCTTTCAATTCCAACCAACGCTCTTCAATTTTTTCTGTTTTCTCAATTAGGTTTTGAAGTTCCTCATTGATAATCCTAAAATCTTCAAAAGAAAGTTGAGAAGCTTCCGTTTCAATTCTATTTTCTAAAATCTTTTTTTCATTTTCAAAATTTTCTATATCTTGTTCAAGTTTTTCCAATTCTCTTTTCTGTTTAAAAGTTAGTTTTGAACTTTTTACAATTTTTTTGGTAGAAGTTTTTTTTACTTGTTGTTTTTTTAATAATTTTTCCTCTTCTTGCTGAAATCGTCTTACAAGAAGATAATCTGAATAATTTCCGGGAAACTTTCTAATCCCTTTTTCTTCAAAAACAAACAAATAATCCACAACTCGATCCAGGAAATATCTATCGTGAGAAACAACAAGTAAACAACCTCGATATGCATCAAGATAATCTTCCAAAATTTCTAAAGTGCGAATATCAAGATCATTAGTCGGTTCATCTAAGATAATAAAATTATTTCCAAACATCAGCGAACTTAATAGATAGAGCCGTTTTTTTTCTCCACCGGAAAGGCTATAAACTTTTGATTGTTGCAACTTCCCATCAAATAAAAAACGCTTGAGCATCTCACTCGCAGAATGGAGAATACCATCTTCTGTTCTGATGTTTTCAGCAAATTGCCGAATATAATTTATCACCGAAATATTTTTATCAAAATCCTCCTGATCTTGAGCAAAATAGGAAAAAACCGTATTTATTCCTTTTTTCACTTTTCCCGAATCACTTTCTAATTCTCCGGTAATCATTTTCAAAAGTGTTGTTTTTCCACAACCATTTGGTCCAATTATTCCAATTCGCTCTCTTTTCTGAAAAATATGTTGAAAATTATTGATTAGGTGTTTATCTTCAAATGATTTGGAAACATTGGTCAATTCCAAAATTGTTTTGCCTAATCGCTTTGTTTGAAAAGAAATATCAAGTTCTGCATTATTGGTTAAATATGATTTTGAGATTAGCTCTTTTACTCTATCAAGGTGATTTTTCGGTTTGGAAGTACGTGCTCGAGCTCCTCTTTCTAACCATTTTAGCTCTTTTTTTAACTGAGATTTTCTTCTGGTTTCTTTCCTCTGAATATCTATATCTTCCTGTTCTTTCTTACGAAGATAATGTGAATAATTCCCCACATAAAATCGAATTTCACCGTTTTCTATCTCCATAATTTTGTTACAGATAGAATCCAGAAAATATCTATCGTGAGTTACAAAAATTATTACACCTTTGTAGCTTACCAAAAAGTTTTGCAACCACTCGATGGAATCTATATCAAGATGATTTGTTGGTTCATCTAAAATTATGATATCAGCTTCTTCCATAAGAATTCGAGCCATATCCAATTTTCGCTTTTCACCACCGGAAAGTTGAGCAATTTTTCTATCCCAATCTTTCAATCCCAATTTTGTGAGGTAACTTTTTGCTTTTACTTCAATATCCCAACCATTGCAAGCATCCAATTCCTTGGCGATTTTATCCAGTTCAGTATGTTTTTCAGGTTCAGCTGATTGTTCATTCAACTTCATTAATTGATAGTATTTTCTCAGAAGTTTGAAATGTGGATTTTCACTAAAATATAATTGTTCATAAATTGTAAAATCCGGATTTAGTTCTGGAATTTGTGGAAGATAGCTGATTTTAATTTTGTTTCTTTGAATGATATTTCCATCATCTACAGGTTCTAAACCTGTTATCATTTTTAGGATTGTTGTTTTACCGCTACCATTTATCCCGATCAACCCAATTTTATCACTTTCGTGTATACCAAAAGATTGCTCATTGCAAATTACTTTATCAGCAAATGATTTCGATATTTTCTCGAAGGAGAGGAGATTTTTGTTCATCATTTTTATTTACTATTTTATATTGAAAAATGAATATTTAAGATTAGATCGTAATTCAAAAGTATCTTTTTGTATCTAAATATCATATAAATTCCTGTATTTTAATTTTTTTTTACCAAATAATGATGTCAAGTTTCATAAATCAGCTTCACTGAAACAGGAAAAGATAATTTACCACAGAGAACACAGAAAGCACAGAGAAAAAAGAAATGCAAAAAATTTGCCACGGACTAGCACAGACTAAAAAAATAAGCAAAATGTCTGAACTTTGATTTTTGTGATTAACCTATGGACAATGATTTTGAAATAAGTTTATTGATAAACTTTAAAGTAAAAAGTTTTGAATTCAATACATTCACAAAAAACTCAAACAAAAAATCAAGATAATCCCAAAATCAGATAAATCACAGTTCAGACAATCTTTAATTTGATTGCTACTTAGAAGATTGATTATAATCATTTATTCTAAATTTTGCACTTTTTTTTCTTCCTCTTCCCTATTTCCTAACTCCTTATATCCTAGTAAGTTTACGATATGTAATTCGTTTAGGAATTAGTGCTTTTTCTCCTAATCGTCTCAATTTATCTTCTTCGTATTCAGAGAAATTACCTTCAAACCATCTTACAGTGCTTTCACCTTCAAAAGCCAGAATATGAGTACAAATTCTATCTAAAAAATATCTATCGTGAGAAATCACAACCGCACAACCGGCAAAATCTTGTAAAGCATCTTCCAAAGCCCGAATTGTATTCACATCAAGATCGTTAGTAGGTTCATCAAGTAGTAAAACATTTCCTCCGGTTTGTAAGGTTAGTGCCAAATATGCTCTGTTTTTCTCTCCACCGGACAAATGATGAATTGGCTTGGAATGCTCTTTACTGGAAAAATTGAAACGGGAAAGATATTGTCGCACATTAATTTCTTTTTCTCCAACCATCATCATATCTCTGCCATCACCAATCACTTCCAAAATAGTTTTTTCATTATCCATAAATCTAGATTGATCTACATAGGAAAGTTTCACCGATTCACCAAGCGTAATAGTTCCGGAATCCGGCTTTATTTTATCTACGATCATATTAAAAAGGGTGGTTTTTCCAGCTCCATTTGGACCAATAATTCCTACAATTCCACCAGCAGGAAGTATAAAATTCAAATCATCATAAAGCAATTTCTCATCAAACCCTTTGGAAATCCCATTTGCTTGAATAACATTTTTTCCAAGTTTGGGACCATTAGGAATATACATTTGGTCGGTTGTATTTGCTTTTTCATACTCTCGTGAAACCATTTTTTCATAATTGGTAATTCTTGCTCTGTTTTTTGCGTGTCTGGCTTTAGGAGTACTTTTAATCCATTCAAGTTCTCTAGCCAAAGCTTTTTGTCTTTTTGATTCAGACTTTTCTTCAATCGCCAGTTTTTCCTTTTTTTGCTCCAACCAAGAAGTATAATTTCCTTTCCAAGGAATTCCGTATCCACGATCAAGTTCCAATATCCAACCGGCGACATTATCCAAAAAATATCTATCGTGAGTTATGGCTATCACAGTTCCTTTGTATCTTTGCAGATGATGTTCCATCCAGAGAATTGTTTCCGCATCAAGATGATTTGTCGGTTCATCGAGCAGTAAAATGTCCGGTTCTTGCAAAAGTAATCTACACAAGGCAACTCGACGTTTTTCACCACCGGAAATCACTCCGATTTTCAAATCTGAAGGAGGACAACGCAGAGCATCCATCGCTTGCTCCAATCTGCTTTCCAAGTCCCAAGCATTGCAAGCATCAAGTTTGTCTTGAACTTTCCCTTGTTCTACCAAAAGTTTGTTCATTTCGTCATCACTCATCGGTTCTGAAAATTTTAGATTTATCTCATCAAACCTTTCCAGTAAAGCAACCGTTTCTGCTGCTCCTTCCTTCACAATATCCAAAACCGTTTTCTCCAGATCAATTTGCGGATCTTGCTCCAGATAACCAATTGAAAAGCCTTTTGCCATACCGATTTCACCGATATAATCTTTGTCAATTCCAGCCATAATTTTCAATAATGTGCTTTTCCCAGAACCGTTTAGACCGATTACTCCAATCTTTGCTCCATAAAAATATCCAAGAGAAATATCTCTTAAAATTTGCTTTTTATCAGCGAGTACTTTTCCTACTCGTGACATTGAGTATATAACTTTATTTTCTGCCATATCAACCTCTAATAATTAGTTTAGTTACAGAATGTTTTTAGTTGATTATTCGTCTATCTCTTTTCAATATTTTAGAATTTTTATAAACATTTACGGAATAAAACTTACCTTGAACCACTCACGTGTGGTCAGATCGTGAAAATAGAAAAGAGTTAACGCAAAGATCGCAGAGACGGGAAAATATTAAAAATTCAAAATTTGTACAGTATAAGTTACTCCAAAAGAAATTCTAATATCTCTCATCACTTTCAACCTGCTCTTTGTGGTTATTATTTTGTCGTCCCTTAACCAAATTTTATGATAATCACCAGTAATCGTTAAATATCTTGCCTTAAAATCCGATTTATTTTTTCTGGGATAAATTAAAATTGTGAGGTGAAAAAATGAAAAAAATTAGTATGTATCTATTGATAACCCTTCTTATCCCATCATTGTTATTTTCTTTTTCAAAAAAACCGAAGAAAATATTTAATTCGTTAGAGATCACTGATATTGAGAATTATCAAGCATTTTCTGAAAAAATTAAATTGTCTGAAAAGGCTGAAGAATTATTAAAGAAAAATGGATTTGTAGTAATTGATAACAAAATTAATCCTAATGAAGAATCTATGACGAATCCATATAAATTGTTTAAGAAAATGGATATTCCTATTTTTGTAACTTCTGCTTCGCTGCTACATCTTTATCATATACAGTTTGACGAAACCTTGAAACATATCGAAGAAAAAGAATTTTTTGATGATATTTGGCAGATAAGTTCAGAGTCTTTTAATTATTTTAATATGAAATTTAATAATACTAAAGATAAGGAGCTAAAGGATGTTTATAAACGAAATGCAACATATTTTACAGTAGCACTTGAACTTCTGAAAGTAAAAAAAGATCAAATAAAGATTCCTAAGAATTCATGGGAATCTTTTGATATTGCCAAAACTCATTTTCTCGAAGCTGATGCAAAAAAATATAAATTTGAAACTCCGAAAGAATATTCTCAAACTGTGCAAAAAGAATTGAAATTAATTAAAGCTCATAGTGGATTTTCCTCTTCTCCCAATTTTATTTACAAAGAAGATTATTCTCAATACATTCCTCGTGGTCATTACACTCAATCCGAAAAATTAAAAAACTATTTCAAAGGAATGATGTGGTATGGCAGGATCAGTATGTTGATAAAAGGTACAGAACAAGTTCAAGCTGGAAAAGGATGCGACAATCTTCCTCCTTGCACGGCATTGATCTCAAAATATGATGCAAAAATCCAAACTATACAAGCTCTTGAAATTGCTTCATTGTTCAATCAAAAAACTGATTTGATGAAAAGATGGGAAAAAATCTACGAAATCACTTCGTTTTATGTAGGATTTTCTGATGATCTGGGACCACAAGAATATATTCAAACAATTAATAGCGTTTTTGGGAGAAGCAATCCTAATTATGACGATAGTTCATTAAAAAAAATCAAAGAAAAATTAGTTTTGTTTCCTAAACCAGAAATTTATGGTGGAACAGGTGATGTTGGTATTTCTCCTCCATTTTCCGATAAACAGTTGGAGGAATTACTTTCTTATTCACAAGGTTTTCGGTTGATGGGACAACGTTTTATTCCAGATTCCTATATGTTCCAAAATTTAGTTTTCCCCAAAGTAGATAAATTTCTTGGAAAAAATACTCCTTTCACCTTAGTGCAAACCGATATGGGACCTACTCGCGGATTTCCTCGAGGATTAGATGTGTTGGCTTTACTGGGTTCTAAAAGATCTTCTGAAATATTGAAAGAATTAGGAGATTCAAACTACGAAGGTTATAAAAAGAATTTTAAAAAATTAGAAAAAGAATTTGCTGATTTTACAGAACAAGATTGGAAAAAAAATCTATACTGGGGCTGGCTCTATTCGCTAAAAGAATTGGTGAATCCAACCCCAAGAAATTATCCGACTTTTATGAATAATAAAGCATGGCAAGACAAAACAATCACAACTGCACTTGCTTCTTGGGCAGAATTACGGCATGATACAATCCTCTATGCCAAACAAAGTTATACAGCTCGCAAAACTACAAGTATGGGAACCGGTGTTGCTAAACCGGTAGTAGGTTATGTAGAACCAATTCCAGATTTTTATAAAAAATTATTAGAACTAACTAATTTCACAAATTCAGAATTAAATAGATTGGGTGTAGTTGATAAAACTGCTACAAACCGAATGCAAAGCCTATCTGCAATTTTAGAAAAACTTATTGATATTTCGGAAAAAGAGCTTGCCGGTAAAGAATTAGCAAAACAGGATTATGATTTTATTAAAAATTTTGGTGAAAGCTTAGATGCTGTGATCAGTGAAGTTCCTGATAAATCTAAAAAAACAACCGTAATTGCTGATGTTCACACTGACGGAAATACTTACAAAGTATTGGAAGAAGGAATTGGATTTGTGAAAACTCTTGTAGTAGCTTACAATTTACCGGATGGTAGAACCTTGATTGGAGCAGGACCGGAATTTTCATATTATGAATTCAAACAACCAATGCAAGATAGACTTACTGATGAAAAATGGAGAAAAATCTTAAAAGATAATCCACCTGCCGATCCGAAATGGATAAAGAATTTCAGTGAATGAAATTAAGTAAGAAAAATTTTACCATTCTTCTGCTTCTGAGTTTTTTTCTTGTGAATTTAGTAGCAGAAGAGGGTAAATTAAAGAAGATTGAAGAGGAATTAGCGAAGAAAACAGAATCAAATTCATCTGATGATTCTGAGAATAATAGTAATGATGAGAGTAATGCTTTTTCTCTTAACGATGATGATGATGATGATGATGACGAAGATTGTAATCTTTTTTGTGATTTTATAGTTTATTCTACAATTACAATTTATTATACTCTTATTGGAGATTCTAAAAGCTACAAACATCATACTTATCTTACAAATTACCCTTTCCGTAAAAATATCAATAATTTATATGGTGATGCTGGAAATCGTTTAGTTACACCATATTTTGATTTTCATTATTTTAGACACAGTAACCAACTTTATGGCTATCAAATAGATTTTAAAATTATCACAAACGCTTTTATAGAACTTGATTTTCAGAGATTATCTCTATCAGAAAAACTTGGCAATGGTTTTGATCATCTTCATTTCAATGATTTTAGTATTAATTTGAATCGTTTTCGGTTTAATCACGGAAATATCAAATGGGGAATTGGTTGTAAATATATTCAGGGTGATGAAAATTATATTGGATTCAAATTTGTAACCGGACTTGATCTTTATCTTTTTAAACCCATTAGCGTCAATTTAGATTACAATGTCTCTTGGATTAATCAAAATCCTTTAAACGATTTACAAATAAAAACAAAGCTTCATTATAATCAGATTTTTATTTCTGTCGGCTATAAATTATTATTGATTCATCAAGAAAAAATTCCAGCTGGGATTTTTGGAATTGGAGTTTATTTTTAAACCTAAATTAGATGAACTGGAAAAGATGAAAGAATTTAATATTGAAAATTGAATATTGAATATTTTTCTCCGTGCTCTCAGTATTCTCTGTGAGTAAGACACTTTTCGTTCATTTTGTTTGTTTTGTTCGTTGCTAATGTATTTTATTTAATTTTTCAAAAGATTTGGGAGAAAATTTGAGTTCACATATCAAGGCTTCAAGTGCAGAAATTGCTGAAACAGTGCTATTACCCGGAGATCCTTTAAGAGCAAAATTTATAACAGATAATTTTTTGAAAAATTCATTTTGTTATTCAAAAATTCGAAATACACTGGGATTCACGGGATATTACAGAGGAAAGAGAATTTCGATTCAAAGTACCGGAATGGGAATTCCATCTCTTATGATTTATGCACAAGAACTGATTTCGGATTACAACTGCAAAAACTTGATAAGAATCGGAACTTGTGGGTCTTTTCAACCTTATCTGAATATAAATGATATCGTCATTGCTTCTTCGGCATCTTCCGATTCTTCAATCTTTTCAAAATATTTTGGTACAAATACTTTTGCTCCAACTGCCGATTATTCTTTACTCAAAAAAGCTGATAACATTGCATCCAATTTAAATTCAAAATATTATATCGGGCAGGTATTCACAGGAGATCTATTTTATGATGACCCTGAGTTTTGGTCGCTTTGGAAAAATTTTGGTGTTTTAGCAGCTGAGATGGAAACAGCAGGATTATATTTTTTAGGATCAAAATTTAATGTAAAAACTCTTTCTATTCTTACAATTACTGATAATATCTTAACAAACGAAAAAATATCAACTGAGAAACGAGAAAAATCTCTTACTGATATGATTAAATTATCTTTAGAATTAGCAATCAATGCTTAATTTATTGTAGCGGAATTTCAATGCTTTTTTCTCTCGCAAAGTCGCTAAGTCGCAAAAAAGAAAGAAATTTAATATTTAAGATTTTATATTGAATATTTCTCTGTACTCTCTGTGGTTATTTTTTTATTTTTGGCACCATAAGACTTTGTGTGAAACTATAAAAAAGATAGACATGGTAACCTTTAAAAAATATCAGTAAACTATGAAAAATACAAAAGAATTATTTTTAATAAATTTACGTTGTTATGTTCCAATTACGAAATAGATTTATATAATTCCAAATCAAATGAAGAAAAGACAATGAATATTGAAAAAATCAGATTAATTTGTTTAAAAAAGAAAGGTGCTTGGGAAGATCTTCCTTTTGGAGATGACCCATTAGTAATGATGCCTTGTTATCATTAGGGAAAAATCAAATTAGCTTAAAGTGCGATCCATTACTTTCTATCGAATATCGTAATGACTATGCTGCCATAATTCCCGGATACCATCTTAATAAAAAACATTGGAATACAATATTATTAGATTCTGAAATCTCTGATGAATTAATGATAAAAATGATCAATATGTCTTATGAACTGGTTTTCAATTCTCTAACCAAAAAGAATAGAAATGCGATAAAGTTCGTTGATTTATTATGGAATTATCCTTAAAATCTCCAGCAATTCTTGAAATCCCGAGTCGAGTTTTGATAAGATTTCATCTTTACTTTAATAAATCTTCATTTTCGTTCAGACTCATACATAGTTTCAAATTGTCTGATTCAAAAAAAAAATTTATCAGCAACGAGAGCAAAAAGATTATAAGAACCATGAATGATCATCGCTATAATAAAGTATTTGTATCCATCTTTTAACTCTGCAAATTTATTCTCAATATACATTCGTTTCCAAATATTTACTAGTCCCAAAGATGCAATAAAAGTAGCAAAAACATGTAATAGAGTGCAATACTTCCAACGAAATGCACTTACTTTTTCAAACATGTCAGCATCTAAATTTATTAAATAAAAATTTGTATAAATCAAGTTTTCAATAATTGCAAAAAATAAGCCACCGATCATTGCTCCAAGTATGATTT
The DNA here is from genome assembly GCA_021108315.1 of Candidatus Cloacimonadota bacterium. Lineage (GTDB taxonomy): Bacteria > Cloacimonadota > Cloacimonadia > Cloacimonadales > TCS61 > JAIORE01. The sequence continues at coordinate 21,697 of JAIORE010000354.1, read as the reverse complement.
GCCAAACATAGCGAATGTGGTATGGCTTCTTTTCAAGAAGATACACCATCCCAAATGTTTTAAGTAATTCTTCGATCACAGGAGCAAAAACGATTACATAAGCAATAGAAAATATAGTTCCTCTTCCAGAAAATATTGCCCCAATAATTGCAAATGGACCAGAAAGAAGTGCTGCGATAAAGGTAAATAAAAGACTTGTAGAAATAGAATATTGAGTTTTTTTATTTTCTACCCAAGTTGTGAAAATTGTTGAATGTTTTACATCATTTTCCAACCAAGGTTCATTATAAACTGAATCCTGAATTTCAAAAATTTCATCTCGCTTTTTTTCTCTCAAAAAAACGTTATTCTCTGAAGGATCCTTTTCTCCTGCTTCATTATTAAGGCAAGGTTCCTCATCAGTTGAAAACTTGTGATCTTTTAAATATTTTTTAGTCATGTTTTAAGTGATACGCAGTTCCATAAGCCAATATTTCTACTCCGGATCCACTATTGTTTTTATTATTACTTCTTCCGGCAATTGTACTGGTTTCAAATCGTACATTGAGTATCAAGTTTCCTTTAACTTTTGTTGCATGCTCTAAAAGCCTTAGCTTTGCTTCTCGTCTGGCTCGATCTACCAAAGTTACATAACTTGTAAGCTCACCACCAAAAAGGTTCCTTAAACCAGCCATCATTGTTTTAAAATAATCATTTGCAATTACGACTTCACCAATCACTAAACCACAAAGCACAGCTTTTTCAGGAGGATTTTTTAGATTTAACACCATAATGTCTTTCATTTTAGATTCTCTAATTGCCAGACTTTTTAAATGATTTTTCTCTTTTTTTCTTCCAAAATAGTAACCGATAAATACTAATAAAACAATTACTGAAATCTGAATAATTAATGCTATAAAATCTTCCATAAAGCTATTCCTCAATCTTTTCTACGATTGCAGCTGTTCCATAGACATATAATTCAGCCGCTCCTTGAGCAATACTACTTGTCGCAAATCTCACATTCAATATGGCATTAGCTTTTAACTGTTCAGCTTGGGCGATCATTCTTCGCATTGATTCACGTCTGGATTCGATCAGCAATTCAGTGTAATTTGTTAGTTCACCACCCACCATATTCTTAAAACTAGCTATGATATCTTTTCCAACATGTTTTGCTCGAACTGTATTTCCTTGAACCAATCCTTTCAAAGTAACGATTTTGTAACCTGCTATAACTTCTGTGTTTACAATGATCATAATATCCTCCTTGATATTTGATATATTCTTGAAATATTATCAAAGTTGTCAAAATTAATTTTATTTATTTTGATTATTTTTTTGTTTTGAGTAAACAAATGGGGTTGTTTTTTAAACTTTTTCTAACGTAGTGTCAAGTCAAGTATCACAAACAATCCTGTTTGTGTAAAAATTCAAACAATACAAAAGGCACAAACAGGATTGTTTGTGATACTCATCCGTCATTTGAGGTTGACTTTACACTATTATAAAAACTTATACACTTCTTCAAAACAAGATTCTAATGCATTTCTCAATTTTTCTTGAACTTTTATATCACGAAAACCAGTCCATTCATCCATAAATATTTTTTTGAATTCGATAGCAACACAACAAGCATTTTCAGGAAAATTATTATGAATCCATCGAGAAAAATGTCCACCAGGGAATTTCACATTGATCCTAACATCCAAACTACTACCATAAAAATCAAAATTTGTCATTTTTTTTTGAATATTCTCTATCAAAGGTAACCATTTTTCTGGCATATTATTAGTTCCTAAAATGATTTCAGGATTTTTAAGAGGATCATCATATTTCGCAGAAATTCCTAAGCGATGATGATTGTAAGAATGGATATCGAAGATAAATATTTTCTCGAATTGGTTTAGCATTTTTGTTAAATATTTATGTGTTTCATCATAAAAACCTTGATAATAAGCCTGTAATATCTGAATTTCTTTTTCTGTAAATTCCCGCTTTCTTACATTCATACCCCAGCAATCTTTAGGCTTAAGATAAATAGCTCTGCTCATCGGTCTATTCAAATCCACCTCAAAACGACTTATTTTTGGAATTATAGTATTTCCGCAATTTTCTATAAAAAAATCTGTAAAAGGGTCTTCTTCCCTCAATTGTTCTTGTTCAGAAATTGCAATTTTTTTTTGTACAAAATCTGATAAAAGATGACCATTGTGAATAGCAGTACAAACAATCGGTTTTTTGAAATTAAATTTATAATTTACCATTATTCCTCTTTTGATATTCACCTTCGAAAGCTCTCTTTCAACTTTTCTTCTTATTGAAAAATCATAAGGTTTTTAAATCATAAAACAACCGCAGAGCGGTGAAATCTCTGTAGCCCAAAGCGTAAGCTTTGGGAATAATGAGAAAATCAATGTAAGCTCCATAGGTGCGATATATTGGAAGGAGAAATATATCTTTGATTTAATGTCGCTACGATGTAGCGAGAATCTGTAATATCATATCACCGAATGCTTACACATTCGGCTACAGAGATGCCGTTTCTACGAAACTGAAAAATAGTAAAAAATATTGGAATTGGCTGGATCGGAAACACATTCCTTTTGGAAATAAAGATACCGACTTTGTCGGAAAAAACTTTAGAAATCAAGTAATTAATTTATGATCATTTGGATTTTTTTGTACTACCTTTAAGTATTTATTCTTAAGGTAGTTACAATAGATTTAATCTTACAACATAGAGTAAAATACTATCCATAAAAAAATCAGACAGGATAAACTTTCCGAATTTTATCTGAAAGAATTTCTTCGTTAGAAACTTCGGAAAGGATTTTGTTCTTTAATTTTCTTTTCTGTTGCCACCTTCTGAACTTCACTCAAGAAGATGTGTGAAATCCAGTTTACTTTTTTCTATTCCAGACATCTAAAATAATATCCGTAAGATATATAATAAATGGACATTGATGTGTTCTTTTAACCCCATCCCCGACCCTTCCCCTTCGTAAGGGGAAGGGAGTTCTCCCCTTACGAAGGGGAGTTAGAGGGGTTATCTTTTTTGTTTATTTATTGATGAATCATTAAAAATCAATAACAAATTTAATTCAATGTCCTGAAAATATAGATAATTCGGTACATTTTATAGATATCTGTATGTGTGAAATTCAGTCTACTTTTTTTCTATTCTCTATTTCCTATCTACATAAAAGCTTCGACTCATAAGCAAAGCTACGAGTCGAAGCAACAAATTCTACATTCTCTGTCTTTTCTGTTCTTTTCCTTCATCATTGGATATGAGCTTCGCAGGTCTCCACTAAGTTACGGCTCCGTGTTCGATATTGCCTGCCCCGTAAGGAACTTGCGACTGTTCGGGGGATATCCAGTTTTCTCTTATCTTAATCTACCGCTTTCACATAATAGAATTTTTTTACGGTAGAAATTGAAGCATTCCAACTCTCACCGGTAAAAGTTCCGGTATTATCTTCTTCAAATCCAGAATAGGGATCATTGGAAGAATATACTTTGTAAGAAGTTGCTCCGGAAACAGCATTCCAGCTTAGTTGAACCTGCGTTCCGGTTACAACAACGGTAACACTGTCCGGTGCTAATATACCACCTGTAATTTCCCCGAGATAATATCCGGGTAGCATATTGTAATTTGCACTTGCGGTTTCTTCCCCTGAGATAACGCCGATGATACTTCCTTGTAAAATATAATTTGCAGATATCGGTGGATTTGCCGGATCACTTCCCGAACCAAAACTTCCCTGCTCTAATATGTAATTTGCGCTGGATGGATTTTCTGCCACCATCGTTGTAATGCTAAGTAACAGCATAATTAAAATATATATTTTTGAACTCATTGTTTCCTCCGGTTACTTTTTCTTAGGCTCATTTATTGGCTTATAATTTATACCTTTTTCTTCACCTAATCCAAATAATTCGGGATTAAGATATTTTCCTTTCTCATAATCGGGTTTATCCCTTTCCACCTGAACTCTGTGTTTTTTGGCATAAAGGTCATTGCGGATTCCTGTTATCTGCCAGGAAACTTTAATCCCAGACTTTCCACCTGCAATTTTGAACTCATTATTACTGATTTCTTCTGCAATATAAAGATCCGGAGCAGATGCACCGATTGGAGTTAGCTGATATCTGAACTCCATATTGATGTTTTCAAAATAATACGGAAGTTCCACGATTGCTTCTCCCTTATTATCAAGAATTATATTGCCGTTATAGACATTCATCATATCAGGAGATTCTACGAGCGAGTGAGCCAGATATTTATTTGCAGGATCATAAGGATGATCAATTAGAAATGTACCGGAACTTTTGGAAAGATTTCCGTTTACATGCACATCTCCATTAAAATAACCGGCTCTACCTGAACCTGAAGTAGTGGCATACAAAGCATCATCATTATTTCCATTACCGGCTTTGAAGTAACCTCCATGACCGGAATTGTAACTTAATCCATAAACCGCATCACCATTGCCGCTGTTTGTAAATTTTCCAGTCGGTCCGTTTTCCATACTCGTATTGTAAGTGTTAGCTTCAACTGCAGTTCCACCGCCTGAATTAGTAAAAGCTGACGTTGAAAAAGATGTAGAATTCTCAAAAAAATTTGTACCATTAGACACAATTGAATAATCTTGACTATTTGAATTGAAAGTAGATGATCCATTAACTTGTAGAGCAGTGCGATAAAGAGTATTTTGTTGTATTTTAAAAGTTGGATCATCACCATTACTTTCTACTAATACTGCAGTACCACTTCCTCCATCAACATGCAATTTCTCTGTTGGAGTATCTGTTCCGATTCCGACATTACCGGGTTGAGCAGAATATAAGTTATCTCCCGAAGTTTTCCAATCACCGTCAAATAGTGCGAAAAGAACACTGTTTATTTTCGTGCGAGGAGACATATCATCATCATCTTCAACCTTAAGTACAAGATGAGCACTTAAACAAGATAAAAAAATTTCATTAAAGGGATTGATTGAACCTAAAGTGACATTAAAAAAGCCATCAGTAACTTCTACAGTTTGAGTTTCAGACCATAAAAGAGCTCCACCTGATTCATCATTAAAGGCATTAAATGTAATGGACTTTGTTCCATTTACCGGATTTCCGTTTGCATCTAATAGTCTGCCTTGATAGTTCATCTTGTCTGGAACCATTTGTTCAGCTAATAATAAACTCACTGCCATCAACATAGTGATAATTGCACCTACGATCAGTTTTTCGTTTTGTCTAAACATTTTTTTCCTCCTTTGGATTTTTTTTGTTTGTTAGACATCCTTTTTTAATTCAATATTTAAGATTTAATATTTTCCGTTCGCTTGCTTCTATCTTTTCTTTCATATCCTGTTAATCATTTAATCAGGTAAATCATAGTTCAGAAGATTTTTTCTTTTCTTTTTGTCAATTAAACTTTCCGAATCTTATCAGAAAGAAATTCATTTTTGGAAGCTTCGGAAAAGATATTGTTCTTTAATTATCTTTTTCAGTAATTGCATTCTGGACTTCATCCGGAAAAGATGATGAAGTCCGGTCTGCTTTTTCCTATTTCCTGTTTCCCTTCTCCTGTTTCCTTTCTTCTAAATTCACCGCCGTCACATAATAAAACTTCTTCTCAATCGGAAGTGCAGCACTCCAGCTTGCACCGTTAAAAGTTCCTGTCGTATCTTCTAAAAATTCTGAGTACGGATCAGCGGAAGAATATACTTTGTAGGAAGTTGCTCCGGCTACTGTATTCCAAGTTATTTGCACTTCCGAGCCTACTACGGCAATTGTAACATTTTGCGGTGAAGCGATTCCTATCTGAGGATATTCGGTATCATGAGCAGCATTCGTCCAAGGAGTGTAATCTGTTCCACATATCTTTGCAGTGATTTCAGTTTCGTCTATCGTTCCCCAATAGACATATTCGGCGGTTGTTTCAATGATATTATCATTATACATTTCGAAAACTCCGTTTCCGTAAATATCGTTCCATTCGGTAAGGTTGCTGCCGAAAGTCGGGATGTTATCTCCTGCCGAATTGATGTGAATTCCATAACCTGTATTATTGGTGAAAGCACAGTTTATTATTTGCGGAGAAGAGTTATTGGTTAAATACAGTCCAGCCGTTAAGCTGTTATCTACAATGCAATGAGACATATAAAGATTTATGACATTATCAAATTCCAGCATACCGTTGGAGTTGCTTCCGCCGAAAAAGAAATTGCAATAAGAGAGGCTGTTGATTCCGGCAGGTAAAGAGAAACAGATGCTCTTCCAATTTGCTTGGGATTCCGGGGAGTTTGTGAAAGTTATTGGAGAAACAGCACTGCCTGCTGCTGTTAATGTACCTACTACAATAACAGAATACGCTCCGGTGAAGCGAATTTCATTACCTGCTTTGATAGTCAAAGTTTCATTATTTAAGATAGTAATATCACCATCGATATCATAGGGAACATCGTGATACTGCCAAGTTCCTGTAATCACATTATCACCCATAACCTTGATAGCATCAGTTTCGTTGTCGTAAATATTTATATCATCGGTAATATATTGTACTTCGTCAGCTCCTGTTTGAATGGGATAATCTCCGTTATTGTGGATAGCTGTATCACTGATATGTGCTACACTGTTCCAAGGATTGGATTCAACACCAAATGTGGCATTATGATGAATCTCGGAATTGGAGATATGTGCGGTGGCATCACCCCAGAAGCCCATACCTGATGAACTGCTTTGCGAAATATCACAATGATTAAAATATGCAGTATGTTCCCACAAAACGACACCTCCCGAACCATCCGAACCTCCATACTGAATATCGCAATATTCCAGATTACTTGTTTGGTCAGAATAATCAAAATACAGTTTATCCCAATCTCCCGGAGCAGGCATATCTTGATTGGAAGTAAAGACAATATGGTTAACAGGTGTTCCGATTGCCGTTAAAGAAGTTCTTACATCTATATACATGTTGGGTTCAAATTTCAAAACTGAACCTGCTTCCAGTGTCAAATGTCCATAATTAAGATAAAGACGACCATACAAAATATAATCATAATTACCGCTCCAAACTGCGTCATCGATGATATTGCCACCTGCAACTTCCAGTCTTTGATTTCTTTGATTTCCGCTGATATTAATTGTTGTAAGGTCTCTGACCATATTTGCAGGTAATCTTACGGCAGGTCCGATATTATTTTGAATACTTCCGTTTTTAAGAGTTCCGGCATTATTATTCACTTTTGTAAAAATTCCGTAAGTTCCGTTATTTGAAATGTTACAATTATCTATATACGGTTCTGATGAGTAATTTATGTAAATACCGCAACTATCGGAAGAGGTGATAGTGCTGTTTGTGATGATGGGATCGGATGATCGAGATATGTAAATTCCGTTTCCGCTGCAATTATTAATTGTGCAATCATCTATATAAGGACTTGCATTTCGATTTATAAAAATCCCGTGTCCGTTACCATTATTAATGTTGCAGCCAATCATTGTTACCGTGCTGTCAACATCGCCGTCATAAATGATAATACTTGCCGGCTCTGCATAAGACTGCTCATCTCGAAATCCTGCATTTTCAAAATTGCAAGCATTCAAGACACTTCCGGGAATATTATATTTAAAAAGAAGTCCCTTCCAACTTCCGTATAATATTTGTTTAAAATTTACACTGTCTGCTACAATTGCTCCATTTATTTCGATTCCGGTACTATAGTCGAATTCCAAATCACAATTAGCAGATAATTGCAATACAGCAGTATCTTCAATAAATATATTTCCGTAAATAATGTAGGGATTGTTCCTTTTCAACCATGTAGCATTTTGAGTAACAGTTCCCTCGGTAACACAGATTCTATTCGGATTATTACCACTTAAAGAGAATAAACTGTCTGCCGGTAGTCGCCCGACAACATTTGGATGAATTTCAATTGCTGCAGAACCATTGGATACAATTCTCAAGCTGTCCGTAATAGTCATAGTCATATTCCCGGCGGGTAAACACATGCCGCAGCTACCGTTATTATAAATAAGTGAATTTGTGAATATAAGATTACCACCTGTGGCATCAATACCATCATAACCGTTGTTTTCCACTTCGCAGGATGTGAAAAATGTTGTTCCTGTTCCTTCAACTTTGATACCATCAATAAGATTATTCTTGAAATAACAATCTCTAAATTCAAGACTATCTGCCACATTAATATGTATTCCATCTGTGTTATCCTCAAAAGTACAGCATGTGAAAACAGCATGACCACAACCGTAAAAGCGACCACCGATAGAAGTACTGTCAAAAGTGCAATATTCAACTATTGGTGCAGAACCACTTTCTACTTTAATATAGCTGCCGGTTACATTATCAATGTTAGGAGTTGAATTATTGGATACATGTATCCAGCCACCGTTTATTACCACGATTGAAGGATCTGAATTGTTGTTTACGGTGATCCCACCTCCGGTAAAATTGCATTGATTAATATTGGGATTTGAACCATTGTCAACATTGATACTGCTGCCACCTGTAAATTCGCAATCATGAATTTCTGCCGTTGAATCATTGTCAACAGTGATACTGCTGCCATTAGTAAACTCACACTTAATATTAGGACCTGAAACATTGTCAACAGTGATACCGGCATTATCAAATACACAATTCCAAATATAGGGTTCTGACAGGATTCCTGAATTGTCAATAATCAAGTCAGATCCGTTAGAGAAATTACAATTAGTTAAAGAAAAAGCAAAAGTACAATCATACAAAGTTACATTACATCCACTGAAATCTGAATATTCCAGACCGTAGCTAACGGTACCTGATAAGTCCGTAACTTTAATAGTCATATTTGCATTGAATAAATCCATAGGCTTGTTTCCGACCGGAACTTCAATAACTAAATTTGTGAATGTAAAATTACCGCCTGTGGCGTAAACACCGTTAGTTCCGTTATTTTCCACAGAGCAATCTGTAAATGTTGTTGTTCCTGTCCCTGCAATTTCGATACCATTATCAGCATTATTATTGAAAGTACAATCAACAAATTCAAGACCATTACCGGCACCATAAATTTCAATTCCGTTAAATGAGTGATCATTAAAAGAGCAGTCGCTGATAATAGCAGAACCACAATCGTTAAAAGTACTAGCGAAAGTACCATTATTAAAAGAGCAATGTTCAACTGTCGGTGCAGAACCACCGCTTACATAAATTGAGACACCCGTTATGTACCGGATGAGTGGGTTTGAATAGGTTGATACGTAGATATCTGCTCCTTCAATAAACTCGCCCGATCCAATATAGGGGTTTGAACCATTCTTAATATGCACATCAGCTCCGTTAGAGAAATTACTAAGATTTACATCAACAGTATTGTCACAATTATCCACAACCAGATCACATCCGTAAAAATGTGAATAACATATGTTGCACGAGCCGGCTGCATTTATTAACTTTAGTTGAGAACCGGAAAATGTAATCGGACTACTATTGTTTCCGTTAGAAGTTAATCCACCATATATTGGGAAGCCATATTCAGCTTGAATATCAACCATACAACTATCTTGGATGGTTAAGGTCGCTCCGACAGCAACAGAAGCACCTGAGCCGACAATATGTGTAATAGGCTCATTCTCTTCATCATCCCAACTTTGCCAAGTTTCACTACTTGTAATTTCCGTGTTGTGGTATTGATTGACGGCTTGCAATTGCCCTGCAATCATTAATATTAAAACAAATACACTCGCTTTAATAATTGATCTGTGATTAAAAATACTTCGCTTTTTCATACTTCCTCCTGTTTTTTTTGTTTTTTTAGACATTTTGTCCTCTCTTTTTTAATTTAATATTTACTATTTAATATTGAATATTTTCCATTCGCTTGCTTCTGCGCGGTTTTATTTTTTTAACGCAGATTTTCGCTGATTGCTTATGGTAAGAAAACCTATGATGGAATGATTATCCCGTAAATCCTGTTATCCTGTCCTTTTTTGTGTCTGCTCCACAGGTTTTACGGATTCCTGCCGGGTTCTAATCTGCGAAATCCTTTAATCCGTTTAGGACATCTTTGCGAAAATTAGCAAGGAGAGTTTCTCTGCGGGAATTTTCGCAAAGTGGTGAGGGTTGTCGCATTCTGAACTCCACCCCGATGAATCAGGATGAAGTCCAGTCTCCTATTTCCTATCTCCTATCTCCTTTCTTAATTAACCGCTTTCACATAGTAAAACTTCTTTCCATTTGAAGCAGAAGCACTCCAACTCTCGCCGTCAAAAGTTCCGGTTTCATCTTCTGCAAAACCTGTGTACGGATCAGCGGAAGAATATACTTTGTAGGAAGTTGCTCCTGTTACTGCATTCCAAGTTATCTGAATCTGCGTTCCGATTACGGTAATTGTTACATTTTGGGGAGCATCTGGATTTGCAATCGGATATTCAATTTCGTGAGCAGCATTCGTCCAAGGAGTGTAATCAATAACCCCGAGAGAACTATCATCAGCAGCATCGTAGATCAAATTATTAATTTCAGTCTCGTCGGTCGTTCCCCAATAGATATATTCCGCTGTATTGTTAGTTGTGCTGTTCTTGAAAGATCTGCCAAGTCCATCACCGTTATTGTCGTAAATATCGTTCCATTCCGACAGATTACTACCGAAAATCGGATGACCGGTATTAGCCGTAACCCGAATACCATATTGATCATTATTTCTGATAATGCAATTGATAAATGAAGGAGAGGAATTTGTATTGATCCAGACACCTGCATTTTGGCTGTATTCGATATTGCAGTTATTAAAGAAGATATGATCGTCACCTCTATCGATCTTGATCATTCCGTCTTCCGAACCTCCGTAATAAAAATCACAATTATTCAAGGAACAGCCGTTATCTGCATAATAGAAATATACATTTCTCCAATCTCCGGAAGCAGGATTTTCTTGGTTGGAAGTAAAAGTGATGCGATTTTCAGAAGTTCCGTTGGCAATCAGAATTCCTGAAACAAATAACCAATAATTTCCATCAAATTTGAGAGTACTTCCGGCTGGAAGAGTTAATGTCGTCCCGTGATTGATCGTTATATCTCCGCCGATTATATGAGGAACTCCGTAATAATTCCAGGTTCCGCTATTCATAGATTGCCCTATCACATAGATCGAATTATTTGTATTTCCGGTAATGATCATAGCACCTGTGATATTCTTTACATTATCGGCAGGAGTTCTAATCGCATAGCTGCTGTTATTTTGGATAGTACAATCGCTGATCGTCGGATCGGAAGTGGTGCCTGAACAATAAATCCCATGCTCTGAATTATTACTTATCACGCAGTTTGAAATTGCGGGATCATCATTGCAATAAATCCCGTGTCCGTTGCTATCATCGATAACACAGTTCGTGATTGTGGGATTATCTCTGCAATAAATTCCGGTTGTGCCGCTGGAGAGGATCGAGCAATCGGAGATGGTTACCCGACTACCGGATTCGGTAGAATAAATCGCTCCGTTTTCCGAACCGCCATAAAGAATATCACAATAACTCAAAGAACAATTATAATCCGAAACTATAAAACCGATTTGTTTCCAGTTTCCGGCAACCGGAATTACCTGATTTGATGTAAAAGTAATATGATTTAAGGAAGTTCCGTTAGCAATCAGAGCACCATAGACTTTTAGAGAATAATTCCCGTCAAATTTCAGACTATTTCCCGCCTCGATAGTTAGCGTCTGTCCGTCTCTGATGGTTAGATCACCTCCCATAATATAATCCGCACCGTAATTATACCATGTTCCGGAATCTGTAAAACCTGAAACCACATAGATCGAATTAATTGTATTTCCGGCAATGATCATATTTCCGGTTATATCTTTCACACTACTGCCGGAAGTTCTGATCGCATAGTTACCGTTATTCTGAACGGAACAATCGCTGATCGAAAAATCGGTAGAATAAACTCCGTATCCGGAATTATTATCGATTTGTGAATTTGAGATTACCGGATTTGCAGATGAATTACTGCAATAAATTCCGCTGCCGCTATTACTATTGACTTCACAATTTGAAATTGAGGGAGAAGCATATTCACAATAAATTCCGGTGCTGCCGTTATCATTTATATTACAATTTGAAATCGGCGGATTTGCATGGTAACAATAAATTCCTTTACCAATATTATTTTTAATATCACAATTTGAGAAAACGGGAGGAGTAGAAGAACTTAGATAAACTCCGGCTGTGCCGCTGAATTGGATGTCACAGTTCGATATTTGCACATTGCTTCCTGAGATATAAGGATAAATCATCCCTGTTTCGGAACCTCCGTAATAAATATCACAATAATCGAGAATACAACCCGGTTCGGCAGAGTGAAAATAAAGATTTTTCCAATATCCCGCAGTTGGGGTTGTTTGGTTAGATGTAAAAGTAATATGAGCTACGGCAGTTCCGTCGGCAATCAGAGTTCCATAGTTCCGTAAATAATAATTACCTGTAAATTTCAAAGTGTTTCCCGCCTCGATCGTCAAAGTCTGTGCGTTATTAACAGTCAAATTACCACCGATAATGTAATTCACACCATAATTATACCAGGTTCCGGAATCTGTAGAACCTGAATCCACATAGATCGAATTATGAGTATTTCCTGAAATGGTCATAGTTCCTGTGATATTTTTCACACTGCCGCAGGAAGCTCTGATCGCATAACTGCCGTTATTTTGAATAGTGCAATCACTGATAGAAGAATTGGTGGAATAGATTCCGTATCCGGTATTATTATTTATTTCACAATTTGAAACTGAAAAATTTGCAGATGAATAGTTACAATAAATCCCGTGATAGTTATTATTAATTTCACTATTTGAAATTGAAGGATTTGCAGATGAACCAGTGCAATAAATTCCGCTTGTGCTGTTATTATCGATAACACAGTTTGTTATGGAGGGCGAATCATTAAGAGACAATCCCCTTGTGCCGCTGTATCGAATATCACAATTTGATATTTGCACATTGTTTCCCGAATTATTAGAATATATCATTCCATCTGAAGAACCTCCGTAGTAAATATCACAATAATCGAGGATACAACCCGTGTCGGCATTATAAAAGTAGAGGTATTTCCAATCTCCGGCAGTTGGAGTTGTTTGGTTAGATGTAAAAGTAATCGGATTTTCAAAAGTTCCTTCGGCAATTAAAGTTCCATTGACTTGAAATTTATAATCCGCATCGAATTTCAAAGTATTCCCTGCATTAATCGTCAGCGTCTGTCCGTTTTCTATAGTTAGATCACCGCCAATAACATAATCCACTCCATGATCATTCCAAGTTCCGGTATTGATACCGCCTACGGATACATAGATCGAATTATGCGAATTCCCTGAAATAGTCATATCTCCGGTAATAAGTTTCACACTACCGCTGAAAATTCTGATCGCATAGTTGCTGTTATTTTGGATGGTACAATCACTGATCGAAGAATAGGAGCAATAAATTCCGTATCCGATATTATTATTGATCACACAATTTGAAATTGTGGGATTTGCAGAACTTGCACAAGAAATCCCATGGCTTACACTATTACTGACCGTGCAATTTGAAATTGTGGGTGAATCATAACCTGTCAGATAAATTCCCCTTGTTCCGCTGTATTGGATATTACAGTTTGTGATTTGCACATTACTTCCCGAATCATCAGAATAGATTATTGCACTTTCAGAACCTCCGTAATAAATATCACAGTAGTCGAGAATACAGCCCGGATCAGCCTCATTATAGTAGATGTATTTCCAATCTCCGGCAGTTGTTTGATTAGATGTAAATGTGATAGGATTTCCGGAAGTTCCGGCGGCAATCAAAGCACCATTGACTTGAAGTTGATAATTACCGGCGAATTTCAAAGTACTCCCCGCATTAATCGTCAGGGTCTGTCCGTCATTTATAGTTAGATCACCGCTAATAGTATAATCCACCCCAAGATCAGACCAAGTTCCTGAATTAGTGCTACCGGAAATTACATAGATCGAATTATGTGTATTTCCTGAAATAGTCATACTTCCGGTAATATTTTTCACACCGCCACAGCCTGTTCTAATCGCATAGTTGCCGTTATTTTGAATGGTGCAATCGCTGATATATGAATTGGTACAATAAATGCCGTAATCGGTGTTATTATTGATTATACAATTTGAAATTGTAGCAGAATCATTAAGATGTAATCCCTTTGTGCCACTGAGTTGGATATTGCAGTTTGTGATATGTACATTGCTTCCGGAATTATTAGAATAGATCATTCCGTTTTCAGAACCTCCGTAAGATATATTGCAGTAGTCGAGAATACAGCCCGGATCAGCACTATTAAAGTAGATATATTTCCAAAAACCGGGAGTATTTCCTCCATAATCGGAAGTAAAAGTGATATTTTGGCTGTCTGTACCGTCTGCGATCAGAGTTCCATTAATAGTTAAACTACAATTCTCATCAAATCTGATTATCGTTCCCGCTTCTATTGTCAAAGTTACTCCATCTGCAACAGAAACATTTCCGATGATAAAATGACTATGGACATTATCCCACCATTCATTGGATGAGATGATTCCACTGTGATCAACCGCAAAAATTGTGGTTGTGAAACCCACAATTAATAGAAATAAAACAATGCTCTTTTTCATTTGTCCTCCAGTTTTTAATTTAATATTTTAGATTTTATATTGAATATTTTCCGTTCGACTACCTCTGCGTGGTTTTATTTTTTAACGCTGATTTTCGCTGATTTTTTATGATTTACGTTTTCTTCTTTTCTGTTCCCTTTCGCTTTGCTTTTCTTTCACATCCTGATAATCTCTTAATCAGGTAAATCATAGTTCAGACGATTTTTTTCTTTTCCTTTTGTCTATTAAGCTTTCCGAATTTTAGCAGAAAGAATTAAGTTATAAGAAGCTTTGGAAAGGATATTGCTGGTTGCTTTTCCCTATCTCCTGTTTCCTTTTTTTCATTTCCTTTTATCCATTTCGATATTTTTCCAATAATCGTTGTGCTATTGCATCTAATGGATATTCTTTCCCCATTATCACATAATCAAAAGCGATACCATCAAGAAAAGCTGCAAAGAGCATCACTTCAATTTGAATCTCCTGTTCAGACATTTCGTTTCCGAATAGTTCTATAAAAATACTCATTAATAATGGTCCGAAAACAGATTCAAAATATTCTTTGAATTTGTTCAGTTTGTGCATAATGCTGGGTTGAGAAATTATATTTTGGTATAGTTTCCAAAAGGGTAAATTTTCCTGCAAAGATTTCGTGAAGTTTTCTAATAATAATTGTAATTTCTCTTGAGCGGATTTTTTAGCTTGTGAAATTTTCGTTATTTCATCAATAAAATTGAAACCTTGCATTAATACACTTTCCAAAAGTTCATCTTTGCTTTTGTAATAATTATAGATCAGTCCTTTAGAAATACCTGCTTTTTTCGATATTTTTTCAATCGTGGTGCTGTGATAACCATAATTTGCAAAAAGTTCCATTGCAGTATTAATAATTATCTTCCGAGATTTTTCTCTGATTTTTTTATATTGTGCTTCAGTCCTCGGTGACATAAATTACCTCCGATTGTTTATTGACCGAATCTCTGGTCAGTGATAATAACTGTCAATATTTTTGATTAAAAAAATATCTACTTGAGCTGTTACATTGCCCAATTAATGCATTCTAAGTAAGAATTTTAATTAACAAAATCAAAAATATTTAAAAAAGTTAGAAATAAAGTTTTAGCTAAATATCTATCTTATACAATAGAACTAACTTACCTAATATTAAGGTGTTAGAGCATTTAACATTTGTTTTATAATTGTTTTATTTTGGAGTTAAGCCGTGTAACTTAGCTAAAATTAGCATAGTTAAAGATTTTTTTATTGACAAAAAATTGGATAAAACTTTTTTCCTTGTTTGCATATAATGCAAAAAAAATTGGGAGGAATGATGAACCGACAAGAAATTATCGACAAAATTGCAGCAGATGCTGTAATTACAAAAAAAGCAGCGGGAATTGCTTTGAATTCTTTTATCGAAGCAGTTACTTTATCACTTGAAAAGGGAGACAAGGTGTCATTAGTTGGATTTGGAACATTCAAAGTTAATCCAAGAGCAGCTAGAGAAGGTATTAATCCACAAACTAAGGAAAAAATACATATTCCAGCACGAAAAGTTCCTGTATTCAAAGCTGGTAAAAAACTTAAAGAAGCTGTTAAGTAATTTTTTTTATCTTTACGAAAAGCAAGAGTTTTAAACTCTTGCTTTTGTTTTATGTAGAATAATTTGTAAAATATAAAATATAGAGGTAGTTATGAAATTTTCAATTGAAAAGAAAGATTTAAATACAAATATCCAGCAACTTATAGGTATTGTACCTTCTAGAAATACTATGCCGATTTTAACTAATTATCTCATTGAAGCAAATGAAGAAACCGGAAAAGTAAAATTTACTTCTACAGATCTGGAGATTACAGTTGTTGCCGAATTTCCTGCAAATATCTCAGAAAGCGGTAGGTCCACTGTTTTAGCAAAAAACTTTAATGAAATAGTTAATTCTTTTCCTGATGATATGATAAATGTAATGTTAGAAGAAGAAAAATTGATTATCAATTGTCAAAAATCTCATTTCCATTTAAATTGTGCTGATACTACTCAATTTCCCATGATTCCTTTAATGAATTTTGATAATGCCCTGAAAATTGACGCTCAGATGTTTAAGAAAATGATTAATAGCACTTCTTTTGCTGTATCTTCTGATATAAATAGACCGATTTTTACCGGAATTAATTGGAAGATATCTCCAAACAAACAAATGATGGCTGCCACAGATATTAAAAAAATAGCAGAATTCAAAACATATTCTCAGTTAGATATTCCTGATGAAATAGAATTAATTATTCCGAGAAAAGGTTTATTATTTTTAGAAAGAGTGATCAACGAAAATAATAATGAATTGCTCGTAATTCCGGAAACAAACAGAATAATTTTTAATTATAACAATTTTACAATATTTTCTCATTTGATCAAAGGCAAATTTCCAGATTATACCCAAGCAATTCCTCAAAACAACACAAATATTCTCACAATAAATAAATCTCTTCTCAAAAATGTTGTGAGACGAGTCTCTTTACTTGCCTCAGAAGAAACACTAAAAATTAGATTTGATATTAATGATTCCGGATTGGCACTCAATGCAATGAAACGTGAAGAAGGTGATGCTGATGAAAAAATTGAAGATATTCAATATGAAGGCGAACATCTGATTATTGCTTTTAATTATAAATTTTTGATTGAAATCATAAATGCAATAGATTCTGAGAATATTGTGATCAATATGGGAACATCCAACGAACCGGCTTTATTTGTAAGCCCTGAAAAACACGATGAATACAATTATCGTTATATTTTGATGCCATTGCGGTTAGCCTAATTGAGAATAATTGAACTCAATTTAGAAAATTATCGTAATAATCTTAATCTATCAATAAATTTCCAACCGGAAGGTGCTTTATTATTTGGTCCGAACGGAATTGGAAAAACAAACTTACTTGAAGCAATTTCATATATTGCCTTTGGAAAATCTATCTTAGGTCTCAGAGATAATGAATTGATTAATTTCTCTGAGACATTTTTCCGAATTACAGCTTCAGTAGAGATTAAATCACAGATTTTTCATATAGAAGCAGCAGCAGATAAAACTAAGAAAGTTATCAAAATTGAAAAAAATCTAATTTCCAAAACCAGTATCTTATATAATTATTTAAAAGTAATCTATTTCTCACCTCTTGATATTGAGATTATCCAAGGTTCTCCCGGCAAACGAAGACAATTTCTTGATAGTTCTATTAGCCAATTGAAATTGGAATATTTAGAGATATTGCAACGATTTTATCGCATTTTGAAACAAAGAAACTCCTTATTAAAAGATAAAACAAATTTATCATCAAAAGAATCGTGGGATAAAAAATACATTGAGATTTCCAGTATAATAATAAAATATAGAATAATTTTTTTAAAAGAATTTGCACAATTCGTGAAAGAAAAATATCATTTAATATCACAAAGAAAAGAAAATATTGAGATTAAATATAGATACTCGTTTCCGCTTTTGTCAGATCTTGATTATTTTGAAAATCTAACGAACACAATTGATAAAAACGCCAAGTATGAAATAAAAAGTGAGCGATCTATGTACGGACCACACTTAGATGATTTGGAAATCAAAATAAATGATCATGACATTAGAAAATTTGGCTCACAAGGACAAAAACGATCTCTTTCTATTGCTTTAAAATTAGCTCAATCACAGATGATGAGAGAAAACAATGAATGTCACCCAATTTTAATTTTTGATGATGTTTTTGCAGATCTTGATGAAGATAGAACGACCCAAATAATAAATTTATTAGAAAATAAACATCAAATTTTTATTGCAACTCCCAATATTTCGCAATATAATCAGATAAATCTTCCGAGAATTGATGTAGAGAGATTTATAAACAGTGAATAGTGAATAGTGAAAAAAAGATAAAAAAAAACGAAATAAAGCAATCGAAAAGTTTTCTCTGTAGTCTCTGTGGTTTACTCTTTTTTGTTCGTTGCTAATTGAACTTGTTCCCAAGTTTTCTTGGGAACTAACAGAAAAACGAAGCCCTATCTTAACAAAAGACAAAATGAAGTGAGGCTTCAAAGTTATGGTGTTCCCAAGCAGGAGCTTGGGAACAAGATTCGATAATTTATGTAAAAATATTGAATGAAATTTAAATATCAAACCCTTTTTAATTCCCCCTTGTAAAGGGGGACAAAGCCTTCCTTTACAAGGAAGGTGGCTGCGAAGCAGTCGGAAGGTTTTTTTGTTTGTTTTGTTAGCTTTGTTCGTTGCTAATTTTTTGTTTTCTGATTCTGCATTATGAAAAGAGGTTGAATGAAATTCAATAGAAATATTTTCGGCTGGATGATGTATGATTTTGCAAATTCATCGTTCACCACAATCATTGTAACCGTTGTTTTCAGTAAATATTTCGTCCATACTGTGGTAAATCAAGGAGAATATGGAACTGCTTTATGGGGACGAGCAATTTCTATTTCTATGTTGCTGGTGGCTATTTCCGCACCAATTTTTGGAGCAATTGCAGATCATTCCCGAGCCAAAAAGAAATTTTTGTTTATCAATACTTATCTCACTATAATTTTCACCGCTCTGTTGTATTTTGTAACTGCCGGTGATGTACTTAAAGGAATGATATTTTTTATTATTGCAAATTTCGGATATAATAGTGCAAATGTGTTTTATAATGCCTTATTACCGGAAATTGTAAATCGTCAAAATTTGGGAAAAGTATCCGGTTGGGGTTGGGCTTTTGGCTATATTGGCGGATTATCAGCACTTTTTCTAATCTTACCCTTGGTTAATAATAATTTGATAAGATTTATTTTTCCTTTAGTAGCCGTTTTTTTCTTTATCTTTTCTCTATTCACTTTTGTATTCCTGAAAGAGATGGAACGTGAATCTAAAAGAACGAATTACTTCAAATCTGCTTTTTTTAGAATTAAAACATCATTCAGTCATTTTAGAAAATTCAAAGAACTATCAAAATTTTTCTTAAGTTACCTTATTTATAATGATGGAATTGTGATTGTGATTAGCTTTGCTGCAATTTACGGAGCTACCCGCTTTGGAATGAATACGAAAGATCTAATAAAATATTTCATAATCGCACAAGTTACTTCGATGATTGGAGCTTTTACTTTTGGATATATCTTAGATAAAATTGGTGCTAAGAAAACAATTTCAATTACGCTGTTTATTTGGATTTTAGTTGTTCTCGGTGCTTTTTTTTGTGAAACGATTAATCAGTTTTATCTTGTTGGATTATTGGCAGGTTTAGCAATCGGTTCGAGCCAATCCAGTAGTAGAACGATGTTGGCCTTACTTACTCCCGATTCTAAAATGGCAGAATTTTTTGGATTTTACTCATTTTCAGGTAAAATGGCTTCAATTATTGGTCCAATTGTTTATGGTGAAATTGCGAGAATTACCAGCTCACAAAAATGGTCAATTTTGTCTGTTTTAGCCTTCTTTCTTATTGGAATGATATTTTTACAAACTGTTAATGAAACAAAAGGTAAACAAATTGCTATTGAATGGGAACCTGAAGATAGTTGATGGTTTATGGTTGGTTGTTGAAAGTTAATGGTTAGAAGTTCGGTTGAATTATTGAGAAGCAATTATCAGTAGTAAAAGAAAAATTTTAAATGAACAATTTGACAATAATCTACAATTAGAAAATTGAGAAAATTGAAATCTCAATACAACTGAATTGAGAAATTTAAATTTATGAGAGGACTAAAAATGTTCAGAACAATGATGATCTCAAAATTGCATAGAGCAAATGTAACTTTTCGCGATTTAAATTATATGGGAAGTATCACAATTGATAAAAAATTACTTGATGTAACTGGAATGAAAATAAATGAAAAAGTTTACATCTATAATATTGATAATGGACAGCGATTTTCAACTTATATCATTGAAGGTGAATACGGTTCAGGTATCATTGGTGTAAATGGAGCAGCTGCCAGATTGGTGAGTATCGGTGATAAAGTTATTATCATTAACTACGGTTTGCTAAGTGAAAATGAAATTTCCGATCATATTCCCAAAGTAATTTTAGTAAATAGTGAAGATAATTTAGAATTTCAAGAGATTATACACGAAAATGAAAATCATTAAATCAATTGAGGAGATGCAAAAGATCTCAGCAGAGAAAATAGGGACTATTGGTTTTGTACCGACAATGGGTTATATGCACAAAGGTCATTTGAGTTTAGTAAGAAATTCAAAGAAAATATCTGATATCACAGTTGTAAGCATCTATGTAAACCCTACTCAATTTGCCCCAAACGAAGATTTGTCAAACTATCCTCGTAATTTGGAAAATGATTTTTCTTTGTTAGAAAATCTTGATGTTGATTATATTTTTCTTCCTGATAATAAAATGATGTATCCGCAAAATTATAAAACTTGGGTAGAGATTGATGATTTAACTCAGTTTTTATGTGGGAAGTCAAGACCAAGTCATTTCAAAGGTGTTACTACAATTGTCACAAAATTGATAAATTGTGTACTACCTGATTTTATGTTTCTCGGAGAGAAGGATTTTCAACAACTCACAGTTCTTTCCAAAATGGTTAAAGATTTGAATTTCACAGTAAAAATTGTCAGTTGTCCAATCATTAGAGAAAAAGATGGATTAGCAATGAGTTCCAGAAATAAAAACTTAAATAAATCCGAACGTAATAATGCTATTTGCTTGTGGAACTCGCTTCAATATGCAAAAAATGAATTTCTTAATGGAGAAACAGATTTTTTAAAAGTAAGAGATCAAATGAAGAAAATAATTCTTTCAAATAATGGAAGAATTGACTATATTGATTTGATAGATTCTGAAACTTTACAATCAATTCAAATTATGAAGAAAGATTGCCGGCTTGCACTCGCTGTTTATTTTGGAAAAACAAGATTGATAGATAATTTGGAATTAAATATTTAAGATAGAAAAACACACCTCCCGGCTAAAGCCGTACTCCTCTCAAGAGGAGAATTTCTCTGTGTTCTCTGGTGCGTCACGATGCGTTGTATAGTCAGCTGGTGCAAATCCAGTGCGACTAATTTTCCGTTCGGTCG